>QBYD01000014.1 GCA_003282975.1 Pelagibacteraceae bacterium AG-325-C10 | reverse complement strand
TTAATCCTGTCAAAATTACAGCTGTTGTTGCGCTACCTGGAATTCCAAGTGCAAGTGTTGGTACCATAGCTCCGCCTGTTGCGGCATTATTTGCGGCTTCAGCACCCGCAATTCCCTCTATTGATCCCTTTCCAAATTCTTCAGGATTTTTAGAAAATCTTTTAGCTTCGGAATAACCAATCAAGGATGCAACTGTTCCTCCTTCAGCGGGTAGAACTCCAATAAATGATCCGATACCTGAAGATCTTAAGATTGTTTTCCAAGTTTTTTTATAATCTTCTTTAGAAGGTAATTTTACAGCTTTTAGAGCAACTCTTTTAAAAACTTGATGTAACAATGTTGATTGAGTTAACATTTCGCTGATCGCAAATAGACCTACTACAACAGGAATAAACCCAATCCCCACTGAAAGTTCATTAATTCCATAGGTAAATCTATCTATAGAAGTCATAAAATCTTTACCAATTGTAGAAATTAAAATTCCAAATGCAGCTGCAATTAAATTTTTTATTGGACTGCCTTCACCAATAGAAGCCAGCATAGTTAATCCAAATATAGCTAATGCAAAATACTCAGGTTGACCGAACTCATAAGCAAGTTTTGCCAATATAGGTGCAAAAAATACTAGAATTATCACACTAAATATACCTCCCACAGTGCTCGAGACAGTTGCCATACCCAAAGCACGTCCAGCTTCACCTTTTTGAGCTAAAGGATAACCATCTAAACATGTTGCAGCTGCTGCAGGAGTTCCTGGTGTATTAATTAACACAGCAGTAATTGCTCCACCGTAAGTTCCTGCACAATATATAGATGTTAGTAGAACTATCGCAGACAATGGATCTAGAGTCATTGTAAATGGTAAAATTAGTGCACCTCCAGTTGTTGGGCCTAGGCCAGGTAATACTCCAAGTATTAATCCAAATAAAGTTCCAAACAATAAGACTAATAACAATTTGGAACTAAACAAAGGTGCCATCATTAATAAAAGATTATCCATACTAATAGTAATAAAGGTTCGTAATTATTCCTGGAGGAAATCTTAATCCTAAAATCATTTCAAAAAACACAAATACAATAAAAGGAAAGATAATCCCTACTAATAATAAATAAAAAAATCTTTTTTCACCCCAATTATAAGAAACAAAAACTGATAGAACAGAAATTGCTAGAAAAAAATCTAATGTCTTTGAAATAATTATAAAAAAAATAAAACTTAAAAGTGTTAAGAAAAAATTTTTTGGTAATTCTTTTTCTTTTTTCCAAGGTTTTTTGAAAGATAAATAATAAATTACTGAAGTTAATACAATAATTAAAACTAACAAGCCTTTTGGAAACGTAGCTGGTTGAATTCCACGATTTAGAATTGGTGGTACAGTATCAAATGAAAATGTTGATATAAGTAAAATAGTTGAAACAACAATTATTATAGAAAATACTTTAAACTCGTCTTTAAAAAAAAAGGGCAAACTTTTGTTTGCCCTTTTTTTATTTTGTACATTATTCATAATTTAAAGAATGTACTTTCTTTAAATTAATTAATGTAACCTAAAGCTTTTAGCTGAGCAGTCATTTCAGCAAGCATAATTTCCATTTGCTTACCCCACTCATCAGCTCCAACTACACTAGTTGAATCAAGACCAATGTCTGTTAAAAAACTTTGGAAATATTTGTGTTCCATTGCTTTTATCATTGCACCTTCTAATTGTTTCTTTCTTTCTGCAGGAACACCTTTTCTTGTTACAAAGCCTCTTACAGTTGAAAGAACAACAGGGATTCCTAATTCAGTTGCAGTAGGAACATTGCTTAGTTTTTCCATTCTGTTACTAGCTAGTACAACTGATACACATAATGTACCATCTTCTATCTCAGTTACAGCTTCACCTAAGTTTAAAACACCTACATCAATATCTCCTTTGATAAGGTTAGTTTTGATAGGTCCCACACCTTTATAAGGAACGATTGTTGGATCTGTTAGTTTTCCTTTTTTTGTAAATGCAATTGCACTAACATCATCAATTCCACCTACATGAGTTGTACCATATTTAAGTGATTTTGATTTTTGAGCGCTAATAAATTTCTTAGCGTCTTTGATATCGTTTTTACAATTAACAACAAACAACTGAGGATCGTCTGTTCCTCTAGCTAATGGCTGCATATCACTTAATTTAACTTTAGTTTTACCCAAAGCCATTGATACAGCATGACCAGTAGTCCAAGTTAATGTGTGTTGGCCGTCAGCTGGTAACGTCATCATGTAATCCATAGACGCAGCTCCACCCCCACCTTTTTTGTTAACTAATTGCATATCTTGTTTTAGATACCTTCTAGTTCTTAATAACATCATTCTAGTAGTTACATCTGTACCACCTCCAAAACCAGCGTGAGTAATTGCTTGAATTGGATGACCATCTGCTTTTGCAGAAGTGATCATTAATGGAAGTGCAACAACGAAAAATTCAGTTACCAAAACTGCAGCAGCTAAAAATAATTTAAAACTCTTTTTCATTATTTCCCTCTTTAGTTAATTTATAATTAATTATATAAACATAATCTGATACAAAGCGTAAAGAAAAAAATGCCTCAAAATAAAATTAATATGGCCTTACTGTTAGGCGACCCTTCTGGTATTGGACCTGAGTTAATTTCAAAATTATTGGTAGAGGAAATCACAAACAAAGCCAACATAGTTGTTATAGGTGAAAAAAATATACTAGAGCAAGGCAACAAAATTTCTGGTAACAAACATGATTTTAAATTTGTAGAAGATTTTAATCAAATTGAATTTCAAAATGGAAATAAATTTTTTTTAGATATCTCTAAAGGTAAAAACCATGATTATAAATTATCTGAGTGCTCTAGAGAATCTGGTGAAAGTGTATTGTCTGCATTAAATTTAGCATTAGAACTTGCCAAAGAAAATAAAGTTCATGCGATTAATTTTGGCCCATTTAATAAAACAAGTATGAAGCTTGGTGGTAACAAATATTCAGATGAATTACATTTAATGGCTGAAAAATTAGATGTAAAAAATTTTTTTTGTGAATTTAATGTAATTGATAATTTTTGGACGGCTAGAGTTACGTCACATATTCCAATTAAAGAAGTTGCAGATCATGTTAAAAAAGAAAAAATTATGAAACCAATTAAGCTGATTAATGAGGCAATGAAATTAAATGGTATTGAAAGTCCAAGAGTTGCCGTACAAGCTCTTAACCCACACGCTGAGTTTGGAACAGAAGAAAAAGATGAAATTATTCCTGCAATTGAAGAAGCAAAAAAACTTGGTATTAATGCTGATGGTCCATTGCCTTGTGATACATCTTTTATAACTGCTTATAAAAATAAAAATCATGATTGTATTGTTGGTATGTACCATGATGCCTTGCAATCAGGTCTGAAAGCCTTTGGTTTTGACAGAGGTGTTACTGTTCAAGGAGGTTTGCCTGTACCCATAACAACTCCCGCTCATGGTACAGCCTTTGATATTGCAGGTAAAAATAAAGCTAATTTGGAACCTACTTTGAATTCATTTAAAATTGCATTAACAATGGCTGAAAATAAATTAAATGAGCAAAATTAAAAATATTAAAACTACTGTATATCAATGGACAGGAAAAACAGTTCCACCACAAAATAATTTTTGTACGAATGCTTCTGATATACTTTATGAAAAATCAGATGCTATGGGATCTTTTAGATTTCATGAATGGTTAGTTTGTGAAATTGAAACTGATGATGGTTTAGTTGGAATAGGTAATGCAGCCTTAGCTCCTCAAGTAACAAAAAAAACAATTGATACATATTTAAAACCTCTCGTAATTGGAGAAGATCCATTTGATTATGCTTACATTTGGGAAAAGATGTATAGAAGAACTTTAGCATGGGGAAGAAAAGGTGTTGGTATGACAGCAATATCAGCTATTGATATAGCTCTTTGGGATATTATTGGAAAAATTACCAAAAAACCTGTTTTTAAATTATTGGGTGGAAGAACTAAAGAAAAAATTCCTGTTTATGCATCAAAACTCTACAGTCAACCACTAAAAGAATTACAAAAAGAAGCTGAAATTTACAAAAATCAAGGTTTCAATATGTACAAAATGCGATTTGGTTGGGGACCTAAAGATGGTCCTGATGGCATGAAAAATAATATCAAATTAGTTGAAGCAGTAAGAGAAGTTATTGGTGAGGATACTGATTTAATGCTTGAGTGCTACATGGGTTGGAATTTAGATTACTCAAAAAGAATGATTCCAAAATTAATGAAATTTAATCCTAGATGGTTAGAAGAACCTGTGATTGCAGATGATATTCATGGTTATGCAGAGCTTAATAATATGAATATGATACCAATTTCTGGTGGAGAGCATGAATTTAGTTTATTTGGTTTCAAGCAATTGTTAGATTTAAAAGCTATCAGCTATATTCAATATGATACTAATAGAGTTGGAGGCATAACTGCTGCTCAAAAAATTAATGCATTAGCTGAAGCTTATCAAGTTCCTGTTGTTCCACATGCAGGGCAAATGCATAATTATCACTTAACCATGGCAAATGTAAATTGCCCTATATCAGAATACTTTCCTGTTCATGATGTAGAAATAGGTAATGAATTATTCTATTATATTTTTGAAGGTGACCCTTCTCCTACAAATGGTTTTATTGATTTAGATGATAATGTTTCGGGTTTAGGTTTAACGCTGACTGATAAATATAAATCTGATTTTAAAATTATAGAGTAATTACCCTTTTATACCTAAATGAGTATATTTTACATTTAGATAGTCTTTTATTGCCATTGATCCACCTTCTCTTCCGTAGCCACTTTGTTTTATACCTCCAAAAGGTGCTTCAGCAATCGCTACAAAACCTGTATTAACTGCAACAGATCCTGTCTCTAGTTGTTCAGATGCTAAATGAGCTGTTTCCATTGAATTTGTACAAACATAACTGCACAATCCTAGTTCATGATCATTAGCTCTATCAATTACCTCATCAAAAGATTTAAAAGATAACATTGGAACTAAAGGTCCAAAAGGTTCTTCTTTCATTATAGTAAAATCATCTTTTACATCATCAAAAATTGTTGGCTCATAAAAAAAACCTTTGTTAAAACCAGCTGGTCTTTTTCCACCTAATAAAACTTTTGCTCCTTCTTGTTTCGTTTTTTCAACTAGAGCTTCAACTTCATTTAATCTTTTTTGAGTTGTAAGTGGACCTAATTGAGTATCAGGATCCATACCATTACCAATTTTTAATCTTTTTGTTTTCTCTATGAATAAATCTATAAATTCATTTTTTTTATTTTCATGAATATAAAATCTATTGGGTGAAATACATACCTGTCCATTATTTCTAAATTTGGCGGCAATTGCCATATCGGTTGCTTTTTTTATATCGGCATCATCAAAAACAATAAAAGGTGAATGACCACTTAATTCCATTGTAACTCTTTGAACTTTATCAGCTGCTTGTTTTAGGATTATTTTCCCAACTCTGACTGAGCCAGTGATTGAAATTTTTTTAATAATATCAGATTGAATTAATTGAGAAGCTATACTTGGTGGGTCGCCAGATAATAAATTTATTGCTCCTGGTGGAATACCGCATTCTCTACAAATGTCTACTAATTCCATAACAATGCCAGGGGTAATAGTGTCAGGTTTAATTATTACTGAACAGCCTGCTGCAAGAGCTGTTGAAATTTTTCTTGCAGCTAAAATAAGAGGAAAATTCCAAGGCGATAATGCAGCAACAACTCCAATTGGTTGGTAGTACACATGAACTCTTGTATCTTCAAACCTACTTTCTATTGTTTGACCAAAAATTCTTTTTGTTTCTTCAGCATTCCATTCAAAAATATCTGCTGCTCCATTTGTTTCTCCAATACCTTCTGCTAAAGGTTTTCCATTTTCTAAAGTCATCCATTTTGCAAGAAGATCTTTTTTTTCTCTCATTTTATCAGCAATCTTTCTCAAAACATATGACCTCTGCCAAGGTGGAATTTTTCTCCAAACATTTAATCCTTGTTCAGCTGACTGTAATGCTCGTTGGACATCAGAAGAAGAAGCTTTTGAAGCATGACCTAAAACTTCTTCAGTTGCAGGATTGATTACTTCATAAGTTTCTCCATTTTCAGAGGGCGACCAATTGCCATCAATAAATTGTCCAAATTTTTCGTACATAATTTGCTAACTCTAAAGTTGAATAAAATAAATAATTAAGAAATTCTTAACAAATATGATTTAATCTTTCAAACTAATAAAGAAAGGAAAAAATATGGCAAAATATTTTGTTATGGGAAATTATACGCCAAAAGCTTTTCAAGGTTTTATTAAAGATCCAACTCAAGATAGATCAGCTGCTGTAAAAGCATTAACTGAGTCTGCTGGTGGAAAATTAGAATCATTTGCTATTACACGAGGTCAGTATGACTTTTGTGCAGTAACATCTGGTGATATGCCTTTTGAAAGTTTTGCTGGTGTTAAATTAGCTGTTGAAGCAAGTGGCACAGTAGAAAATATGATTATCCTAGAAGAAATGGATATGAATAAAGCTGCTGAACAAGCTGCAAAATCAATGTCGGGTTACAAACCAGCTGGCTAATTATTAAAAATTAACTTCCAGTTATAAAAATTGGAAGTTAATTAACTTCATATAAAGCAGGAAACATTTTTCCTCCTAAACTATCTCCTTCTTTATAGCCACCGTCTTGCATAGCTTTACGATAATTAAAACTTGTCCAGTCACCAACATAATTAATCTTTGTATTCTCTTTTGCTACTCTTAGAGTATATCTACTTAAAGTCTTCTGTGGGATTGATGCACTAAGTGTTCCATGTAGTGTTCTCATATCAAATATTACAGCATCTCCTAATTGGCAATCCCACTGTAAAAATTCATACTTATCTTTATTACCTAAAATATCTGGCGGTAGTTCATATTTTTTTCCATCAATGGTACATTCATTGCCTTCTACTTTGTGTCCATCTTTAAAAAGTACTCTTAAAAAAAGTTTGTTCCATAAATGAGAGCCTTTTACCCATACCACACCTTCATTTTTACCCGTAGGTTGAAGGGGTAACCAAAGAACACACATAGTTCCATCCATATCAAAATAACTAATATCATGATGAAAAGGTGTTGAAGATTTAGAGCCAGCTTCTCGCAAAAACCAATTATCCATTACTAAATTTATTCTTTTTGCTTCCATCAATTCAGAAGCTATCCTCGCATATGGAGAATTATATACAAAATCTTTAAATTCTGGAACTAAGTCCCAAGTCCAATAATCTTCTAAATATTTAGGAACATTTTTTTTGACTGTATGAGATTTAAATCTTGGACTTGGATTTTTAATATCTCTTTCAATGCCTTTTTTAAGTTTTTCTATCCATTGAATATCAAATTTATCTTTTAGAAATATTGCTCCATCATTTTTAAATTGATTAATTTCATTGTTAGTGAGAATTTTGTCCATGATTTATCTTTAAATATAATATAAAAAAACATAAATGAAAACTCTTACAGATACATTTGGAAGAAAATTTCCTTATATAAGATTGTCTATTACAGATGTCTGTAATTATAGATGTACCTACTGTTTACCACAGGGATATAAAAAAACACCAGGGGACAATAGAAGTTTTATGTCGGGTGAAGAAATATCGAGATTAACAAAAGCATTATCAGAGTTAGGTGTTTGTAAAATTAGGCTTACTGGAGGAGAACCAACGGTAAGAAAAGATTTTTTTGATATTCTTAAAGATATGAAGCAAAATTCAAATATCCCAAAGATAACAATGACTACAAATGGTTATCGATTAAATAAAATTGCTAAACAATTAAATGGGTTTGGATTAGACGGAATTAATATCAGTATAGATAGTTTAAATAGAGAAACTTTTAAAAAACTTACTGGTCATGACAGACTTACTGAGATTTTAGAAGGAATTAACATCCTACAAGATTTAAATTTCAAAAATATTAAAGTTAATGCCGTTTTACTTAAAGATATAAACGATTCACATGAAGATTTTGAAAAATTTGGAAATTTTATTAAAAATAACGAAATAGATTTTAGATTTATAGAATTGATGCAAACTGGGGATAATTTAGATTATTTTAAAAAAAATCATGTCTCCTCAAAGATATTTAGAGATTATCTAGAAAATAATAATTGGATTTATCAAACATTTGGCAAAGATGCTGGCCCATCATTGAATTTTATTCATCCAGAATACAAAGGTAAATTTGGTTTAATTGCACCCTATTCAAAAGATTTTTGTAAAACATGTAATAGATTAAGGATTACTTCTAGAGGTGACTTACGATTATGTTTGTTTGGAAATACTGGTATTAATATCAGACACCTGTTGCAAAACGATAGTCAAAAAAATGAGCTTGTAGATCTTATTTTAAAACAATTACATCTTAAAAAAGAATCTCACTATTTAGAACTTGGTGAAACAGGATTAACAAAAAATTTATCTACAACTGGTGGTTAATATGAAAAATTTAAAAATAATTAACCAAAATGAATTAAAGGATTGGGCAGATGAAATTTTTAAAAAAAATTCATTCAATATGGTTAATGTTTCATCAAAAAAAGAAACTTTTAGAAGAGCATTAGCCTCAGGTAAAATATTTGTTGGAGAACAAGTTTTTAATTTGATTAAAAATAAAAATATGCCTAAAGGTGATCCTATTACTTTAGCGGAGGTGTCTGCCGTGTTAGGTGTAAAAAAAACTAGTGAGTTGATACCTTTGTGTCATCCATTACCAATAGATCATATTGCTACAAAAATTATTATGCATGATAATGATAATTCTCTAGAAGTATTTTGTGTAGTTTCAGCAGTTGCAAAAACTGGTGTTGAAATGGAGGCAATTATGGGTGTAAACGCTGCATTAACAACAATTTATGATTTAAGCAAAATAATCAATCCACATTTAAAAATTGATAATGTTAAATTATTGATAAAAGAGGGTGGAAAAAGTGGTTTATGGAAAAATCCTGATGGACTTCCAAGTTTTTTAAAAAATTTATTTTAATAATAAAATAATAATGTCTGTTATTTTAAAATCTCAAAAAATTTTAAGTAAATGGGTTGACTATAATAATCATCTTAATATGGCATATTACATATTAATATTTGATGAAGCCTGGGAAATAATGCTGGGAAAAATCAAAATGGGGGCTCATTCTGCAAAAACTTCAAAAAGAAGCACAATGGTTGTAGAGACTCATACTCAATATATTAACGAGGTTAAAGAAAACGAAGAGGTTGATATAATTTTAACTTTTTTTGATCATGATAAAAAAAGACTTCATTTAAAATTAGAAATGATAGAAAAAAAATCTAAAAAATTATCAGCATCTATGGAGTGGATTTCTCTTTATATAGATTTAAATATTAGAAAAGTTACAGAGTTTGAAAAAGATAAAATTCAGTTAATGGATGACTTTATCTATAAAAATAAAGATAATTTTGATTATCAAAATTTAAGGTTTGCATCGAAACTAAAAAAATGAAAGTAAAAATTGAACTATTTGGAGCTAGTAGAGATTTTAGTAATAATGGTTTTTTAAATTTTGATGTGGAAAAAAACTCAACTATTAAAGATATTAGAAAAAAATTAATTAATTTTTTAGAAAAAGAATTTAATGGTAATGAAAACTATAAAAAAATCGTAAATTCATCAGCATTTTGTTCTGAAGACAATAATATTGTTAGCGACAATTATAAAATAACAAACAATGAAAAAATTGCTATTATACCCCCTATTGGAGGAGGTTAATGTTTCACACTAAGATAATTGACATAAAAGATAGTAAATTATCAATTGAAAAAGCAGAAAATTTTATTTCATCACAGGATTTCGGTGCTTCAATTTTTTTTACTGGGACAGTCCGTAATCAAAATAATGATAAAATTGTAACTGGAATTACTTATGATAGTCATGATGAGCTTGTTCTCAAGAGTTTTGAGGAAATTTATGATGAAGCTAATGAAAAATTAAATATCAAAAATAAATCAGTATTTATTGAACATGCCAAAGGTTACTTGACGCTTGGAGAAATAAGTATTGTGATTGCTGTTGCCTGCAAACATCGCGATGAAGCATATGTTTTATCAAGATATATTATTGAAGAAATTAAGAAAAGATCACCTATATGGAAAAAAGAACATTACGTTAATGATAAAAGTTCTTGGTTAAAAGGAAACCCTATACTTCATGAAAAAAATTAAATATTCAGAAATTACTCCAGAAAAAATTTATAATAATAGAAGATCTTTTGTGAAATCTATAGGTTTTGGTGCTAGCTCTTTAGCTATAAGCTCACTACCTTTTTTAAATAACGCTATTGGAAACGAACAAAATAATCTTACAAGTTATAAAGATATTACGACTTATAATAATTATTATGAATTTGGTACCTCTAAAGGTGACCCATACAAAAATTCAAAAAACTTTAAAACAAAACCTTGGGAAATAAGTATCGAAGGTGAAGTTGAAAAACCAATAAAAATATCAATGGACGAAATTTCGAAATCATTCACTTCAGAGGAAAGAATATATCGATTAAGATGTGTTGAGGGTTGGTCAATGGTTATTCCATGGATGGGCTTTTCATTAAGTAAATTGCTTTCTAAAGTTAATCCAACCAGTAAAGCAAAATTTGTTGCATTTGAAAGCGTTTATGATCCTGAGCAAATGAAAGGTCAAAGATATCCGGTCCTAAATTGGCCTTATAAAGAAGGATTAAGAATTGATGAAGCTATGCACCCATTGACTACTGTGGTTACAGGTTTATACAATAAAGAACTTCCCAATCAAAATGGTGCACCTCTTAGAATTTTTATTCCTTGGAAATACGGTTTTAAGAGTGCAAAGGCTATTGTTAAAATCAAGCTTATAGAAAAAATGCCAACTTCATCATGGATGTGGGCATCACCAAGAGAATATGGTTTTTATTCTAATGTTAATCCAAATGTTGATCATCCAAGATGGTCTCAAGCGACTGAAAGAATAATTGGTGAAGGTATTTGGGCTCCAAGAGTTAAAACTTTAATGTTTAACGGTTATGGAGATGAAGTTGCTAACTTATATACAGGTATGGATTTAAAAAAATACTTTTAATGAAAAAGTATTACAAGCCATCAATTTTTTTTTTAAGTTTAATTCCCTTTGTTTTAATTTTTTATAAAATTATATTTAATAAATTAGGACCTGAACCTGTAAAAGAAATAACTCATTTTACTGGAGAATGGACACTCTTATTTATTATTTTTACTTTATCCATGTCTCCATTAAAAAAAATTACAAAATTAAATATTTGGATTTCTTTTAGACGTATGCTTGGTTTATTTATTTTTTTTTATGCAACATTGCATATGCTAACTTATGTGGTTATTGATTATCGCTTAGATTTTCAAAGTATTTCAAAAGATATTTTAACTAAAAAATTTATTTTTGTAGGATTTGCTGCATGGGTTTTATTGCTTCCACTTGCACTTACTTCTTCAAGAAAAGCATTGTTTTATTTAAAAGATAAGTGGAAGAAACTCCACAGACTTATTTATGTGATTGCGATACTTGGTGTAACACATTTTATTTGGCTTGTTAAAAAAGACCTTACTGAACCATTAATTTATACAGTAATTATACTAATTCTTTTACTGTTTAGATTTAAATTTAGGAGAATAAAAAATTAATTTAAACTAGCACCTTCTGGTACACAAATTTCAGATCTAGTTAAAAATCTTCTGCCAGTTCCATTATCTAGTGAAAACATTCCACCCATACCTTTAATACAATCAATTATAAGATCTGTATTTTTCCAAGCTTCGTGTTGTGTTTTGCTAATATAGAAAGGTATGCCACCTATTTCCCCTACTAAAACATCTTGGTCACCAACTAGATATTCTTTAGCAGGATAACACATTGGTGCACTTCCATCACAACATCCACCTGATTGGTGAAAGAGTAAATCTTTTCCGTGAGTCTTTTTTAAATCTTCAATTAATTCAAGTGCTGTGGGTGTTGCTGAAACTTTCATTTTAATATGGCCCGTATTTTATTACGGGCCATTATAATATATCTGTTAAAAGAAACCTAATTTATTTTCTGCATAAGACACATGTAGATTTTTATTTTGTCTATAGTGATTTAGCATCATTTTGTGAGTTTCTCTTCCAACACCTGATTGTTTGTAACCGCCAAATGGTGAGTGAGCTGGATAAGCATGATAACAGTTTGTCCAAACTATACCTGCTTGAATTCCTCTCCCCATTCTATATGCGATATTACCATTTCTAGTCCAAACACCAGCACCAAGTCCATAAAGTGTATCATTAGCAATTTCTAATGCATGCGCTTCATCTTTAAACTTAGTAACAGAAACTACAGGACCAAAAATTTCTTCTTGGAAGATTCTCATACTATTATCACCTTCAAAAATAGTTGGCTGAATATAATTTCCATTTTCTAACCCACTATTTAATTTAGCAACATCTCCACCACATAGAACTTTGGCACCTTCTTTCTTACCTAAATCTAGATAAGATTTTATCTTTTCCATTTGTTCTACTGATGCTTGAGCACCAATCATAGTTTCCATCTTTAAAGGATTGTCTTGAACTACAGCTTTAGTTCTAGCAATAACTTTTTCCATGAATTTATCATAAATAGATTCTTGGACTAGAGCTCTGCTTGGACAAGTACATACTTCACCTTGGTTCAAGTTGAACATTACAAAACCTTCAACACACTTATCTAAAAAGGCATCATCTTTATCCATAATGTCTTCAAAGAAAACATTTGGAGATTTTCCACCTAATTCTAAAGTTATTGGAATTAAGTTTTGTGCAGCATACTGCATAATTAAACGTCCAGTTGTTGTTTCACCTGTGAAAGCAATTTTAGCTATTCTATCAGATGAAGCTAAAGGTTTTCCTGCTTCAAGACCAAAACCACTAACAATGTTAACTACTCCTGGAGGTAATAGATCACCAATTAATTCCATCATAAGCATGATAGATGCTGGAGTTTGTTCAGCTGGTTTTAAAACTGAGCAATTACCTGCAGCTAAAGCTGGCGCTAACTTCCATGTAGCCATTAACAATGGAAAGTTCCATGGAACTATCTGACCAACTACACCTAAAGGTTCTGGTATATTGTAAGAGTATTGTGAGTTACTTATTTCAGCAACTGAACCTTCCTCGGCTCTTATAACTCCTGCAAAATATCTCCAATGATCAATAACTAAAGGTAAATCAGCAGCCATACATTCTCTAATTGGTTTTCCATTATCCAAACATTCTGCTGTTGCTAGAAGGTTTAAATTTTTTTCTAAAACATCTGCAATCTTATTCATTATGTTAGATCTTGTGGTAATATCAGTTTTACCCCATTCTTTGAATGCCTCGTGAGCAGCATCTAAAGCTGCATCAACATCTTTTGCATCCGATCTAGCCATTTGACATATAACTTCATTATTAATTGGACTTACGTTGTCAAAATATTTTCCTGATTTTGGTTCAACAAACTTGCCTCCAATATAGTTTCCATATTTTGCTTTGAATGGAAACGGTACTTTAAGATGAGATGTGTCTAACGAAGATGACACGCCACCTTTTACTGTTTCTGTACTCATTTTTTTCCCTCTCTTTTTTGTTGTATCTAAGTGTATAATTTTAGATCGTTTCTTTGTTTTTATTTTTGTCGCAACCTTGATTTTCTTTGTCACAACTTTTTTTTTCTTTTTAATACTTTTGATTTTTTTCTTAGATTTAGTATTAGATTTTCTGGCTACTTTTTTCTTTTTATTAGCCATTTTCTTTTTAATAGCCATCACCTATCTAAACAAATTAACGTAATAACATCTATTACTAAATGATTATGATTCTACTTATGATTGAATCTGTACCTATATCTTGTGCTTAAATAAAATGTGTCTAATATTTTAATTATGGATGAGGTTAAAAAAAAAGAATTACAATCTGCTACATTTGAAAGATTACTTCAACACTTGGATCAAAGAAAAGATGTTCAAAATATTGATCTAATGAATTTAGCTGGATTTTGCAGAAATTGTTTATCAAGATGGTACCGAGAAGAAGCTGAAAAAAAAGGAATATCAATCTCTGATATGGATGCAAGAGAACATGTTTATGGAATGCCTTATTCTGAATGGAAAGAAAAATATCAAAAATAATTATTTTTCTTTAAGTCTTGGAAATAGTTCTACAAAGTTACAAGGCTTATGATTTATATCTAATTGATGCTTTAAAATTCCATCCCATGCATCTGTTACTCCTCCAGATGAACCTGGTAATGCAAAAACATATTTACCATTTGCCAATACGGCACAAGCTCTAGATTGTATTGCGGATGTACCAACTGTCTTTAAGCTAATATTTCTAAAAACTTCACCAAAACCTGGTATTTGTTTATCTGCAATTTCATCAATTGCTTCAGGAGTTATGTCTCTTCCGGTTAAACCAGTTCCTCCTGTTGTAATTATTGCATCTATATCTTTTTTATTAATCCAATCCTTTAAAATTAAAACAATATCTTCTTTATTATCTTTACAAATTTTTCTATCAATTAAATTATGATTAGCATCTTTAATTTTTTCAACTAGAATTGCGCCAGATTTATCATTATCAAAAGTTCTAGTATCTGTTACAGTTAATAAAGCTATATTTACAATCATAATAAATTTTAAATGATTATATTATCAATATTTTTTTTTATAACAGCAATATTATATTCTAGTGTCGGATTTGGTGGTGGATCTACTTATCTAGCTTTGATGTTAATTTGGGATATTCCATATTATATTTTTCCAATAATTGCATTGTTTTGTAACATTATTGTCGTGTCAGGTAATTCTATAAACTATATTAAATCAGGTAATCTTAATCTTAAATTATTAACACCCTATCTTTTTGGATCTATACCTTTTGCTTTCATAGGTGCATCAATTTCAATAGAAAAAGAACTATTTGAAATTTTACTTTTTTTGGTTTTATTCATTGCGGGAATATTTTTATTAATTGAGAGCAAATCATTTAATGAAGATCAAATAAAATTAAAACAAATACCAAAAATTTTATCTATTTTTGTTGGATCTATAATTGGATTTGTATCTGGTATTGTTGGAATTGGAGGTGGCATATTTTTAAGTCCATTTTTATTTTTAATGAAAGCTGGATATCCAAAACATATAGCAACTTCTGCGTCATTATTTATTTTGATAAATTCAATATTTGGTATGATAGGACAATTAACAAAAGATACTGTATTTGATGAATTTTTAAATTACTGGCCTCTTTTCCTATCTGTGATTATTGGTGGTCAAATTGGAAATTTTCTAAATATAAAATTTTTATCTAATAAAACTTTAACTCTTACTACATCTTTATTAGTTATTTTTGTCGCAATAAGAATGGGATTTAAAATATTACCATAATGTTGATTTAATTTACTTTTAATATATTTAATATTTATGAAAAACATCAAACCATTTGGGCCATCAATAGGCAAAACAAAAATTTCAGATAAATTTTTTAACAAATTAAATAAAGAATTTGATGCAAAATCAAAATCAAAAAAAATTGATTATAGTTCGAAACTGGCTAGTCAAATTAAAAATGAATTAAAAATTTCTGACAAATTCATAAAACAAAATTTAGAAAAAGAATTAAAATTTAGTGTTAAAAAATTTTTATTTAATGAAAACATTAAAAATATTAAAGAAATTAAGATCTTAAATCTCTGGGTAGTACGTCAATTTAAAGGTGAATATAATCCAATTCATTATCATGAAGGAGATTTATCAGGTGTTGGGTATTTAAAATTACCAAAAGGTATGACTAATAATAAATTGGTTAGAAATAAGAAATTAAAAACTAATGGTACGATAGATTTTATAAATGGACAAAAAGGTTTTTTAAGCAAAAGTATATATAACGTAGTCCCAAAAATTAGAGAAATGCTAATTTTTCCAAATTATTTAATGCATACTGCTTATCCGTTTAACATTGATGGAGAAAGAAGATCTTTTTCATTTAATGTAAAAATTATATTTAAATTATGACCTATTTATAAATGAATAAAGATTTCTTTAAGCAAGTAAGAATTCTAGATGGAGGAATGGGCCAAGAACTTCATGCTAAAGGATTAATTTCTATGGGTACCTTATGGTCTGCAAGTGCCAATTTAGAAAAAAAATTTCACAAATTAGTTGTAGATCTTCATCTGTCATACATCAATTCTGGTGCTGATGTAATTATTACTAATACATTTTCTGCAAGAAGAATTAGATTAATTCAAAATAAAGTAAACGAACAATTTAAGTATATCAATGAACAAGCTTGCTTGCTTGCAATTAAAGCAAAAGATCAATCTAAAAAAAATGTACTAATTGCAGGAAGTTTACCTAGTCAGAGTGATACTTATGTTGAAGATAGTCGTAAATCTCAAGAAATAGAGAAAGATTTCTTTGATCAAGCAACCATAATTAATCCTTATATAGATTTTTTTTATTTAGATGTTTTGTCTAGTGGTAAAGAATTAGATATTGCATCTAATGTAGCTGCTAAACTTAAAAAACCTATTCTAGCAGGTGTTCATTTAAAAAAAAATTGCTTACTTCCTTCAGGTGAATCTATTACAGAAGTTGTTCAAAAATATAAAAATGAAAATTGGCTTGGTTTAATAGGTGCTTGTGTGTCACCCGAAATAGTAGAAAATTCTATTGAAGAACTAAGAAAAATTAATTTACCTTTTGGATTTAAAGCTAATTTATGGGAAATTGAAGAACCCGGACCTCAAAGAACTTTCAACACAGCTAAATATGATGAGATCGGAACAAATCCAAATTTAGCATTTGGAAAAAGAGACAAATATGACCCAGAATTATTTTATGAATTTTCGGAAAAAATCAAAGAAAAAGGTGCTACTATTCTTGGTGGGTGTTGTGAAACTACACCTTCGCATATTGAGGCAATAACAAAGCTCAAATAGTTTTTTTATTATCGGCTTTTTTTACAAAATAAATACCAATACAAACTGCTATTAAAGATATTAATACTTTAATTGTTATTAGCTCTTTTAGGAATATATAACCCAAAATAGTTCCAAATATTGGTATTAGGTAAGAAACTTGAGATTGAAAGATTAAACCATTATTTTTTAAAATCCTAAATCTCAATAACCAAGCAATACCAGTTGGAACAATACCAAGATAAATAACAGATATAAGTGAGTCAGTTCTAGGAATTGTTTGCCAAGGTTGCTCTATAAAACTTACTAATGGAATTAAAATTATAATTGCCCAAATTAAAATTGAACCGGTTACATTTTCATTCTTCTTTTTGCTAATTTTTAATGTTAAAACACCACCTATTACATAACAAGTTGATCCAAGTAGTATCAACAATGCTGAAATAAAATTATTTTCATCAATTAAAATATTATCTGAAAATAAAAATATTATTCCTGAAAAACCAATTAAAATACCAAATGTTTTAACCAAATTAAATTTTTCATTTTTAGTATAAAAATGACCTAAAACTGTAGAGCTCAATGGTGTTGTTGACATTAAGATAGCTGCAAGATTACTCTGAACAGATTTAACTCCATAGGCTATTAAAAAAAATGGAGCTACCAAGTTAATAAATCCAATCATTGCAAACCAATGCCAGTCTTTTGAAAAAGCCTCAATTTTAATATTTTTATAGTAACAAAGAAGCAAAACTGGAATTGCTCCAAAAAAAACTCTTAAAAATGCAATGGTTATTGGTCCAAATGAATAAGTTGCAATCTTAATATTAAAGAACGCAGAAGCCCAAATCAACGCTAATATAGTTAATAAAATGTAATCAATTAATTTTGGTTGTCTCATTCAGCTATTTCTTTCATTTGACCATTAGTTAATTTTATTAACTGATTAAAATTTATTTCAAACACGCAATTTGGATGACCTGCGGCTGCGAAAACTGTTTTAAATCTTTCTAGATTAGTATCAATATAGATTTTTACTTTATTTAAGTGCCCAACTGGAGAAACGCCTCCAATCGTATACCCAGTTATTTTTTTTACATCATCTGGTTTTGCCATCGAAACATTTTTTTCATCTAAGATTTTTTTAAGTTTATTTAATGAACACCTTTTGTCTCCTGAAACTAAACAAAGAACAAAACTATTCCCCGTGCTGAAAAGCAAACTTTTAACAATTGCTCCTACATTACAACCTAAAGCTGTAGCTGCATCCTGTGCTGTCCTTGCTGTTTTCTCTAGACATACAACTTCTAGATTTTGATCAAATTCTTTTATAGATTTTTCAGCTCTTTTAACTGGTTCTTTATCTAAAATAGGATTCACTTGTTTAAATTATTTGTTTAATAATATTGCATAAATACATCACTTATGTGAAAATTGCATAGGTGTTATTTATTAAATAAGCAATATCTTTTGCGATTTTTTTGTTATTTACCACTCATAAAATTATATAGGAGACAAAATGAGCGCATCAAATGTTTTAAAATTTATTAAAGAAAAAGAAGCAGAATTTGTAGATCTTAGATTTACTGATCCAAGAGGAAAACTTCAGCATTTAACAATGGATGTATCAATTGTTGATGAAGATATGCTTAATGAAGGTGTATTCTTTGATGGTTCGTCTATTGCTGGATGGAAAGCTATTAATGAGTCAGACATGATTTTAAAACCTGATACTGCGAGAATGTTTATGGATCCCTTTACATCTCATAATACTGTTGTTCTGTTTTGTGATATTTTGGATGCTGTAAAAAGATCTCCTTATGAACGAGATCCTAGAGGTGTTGCAAAAAAAGCTGAGGAGTATTTAAAATCTTCAGGAGTTGGTGATAAAGCTTTCTTTGGACCTGAACCAGAGTTTTTTGTATTTGATGATGTAAGAATTAACAATGACCCCAACAATACTGGATTTGTTTTAGATAGTAAAGAGGGCCCTTATAACTCGGGTAAAGTATATGAAAATGGAAACATGGCACACAGACCTCCTGTGAAAGGTGGTTATTTTCCTGTACCACCAGTTGATAGTGAACAAGACATGCGTGGTGAGTATTTAAAAAATTTAAAAGAAGTTGGAATTAAAGTTGAAAAACATCACCATGAAGTAGCGCCAAGTCAGCATGAGCTTGGTATGTACTTTGGAACTTTAGTTGATCAAGCAGATAATGTTCAATTATATAAATATGTTGTTCAAATGGTTACTCATTCTTTTGGAAAGACTGCAACATTTATGCCTAAGCCAGTTGCAGGTGATAATGGTTCAGGTATGCACATTCACCAATCTATTTGGAAAGGTGATACTCCAGTGTTTTCTGGTGATGCATATGCTGGTTTATCAGAAACAGCTTTACACTACATAGGTGGAATTTTAAAACATGCCAAAGCAATCAATGCTTTTGCAAACTCTACTACAAATAGTTACAAAAGATTAGTTCCGGGTTTTGAAGCTCCTGTGCTTCTTGCTTATTCAGCAAGAAATAGATCTGCTTCTTGTAGAATACCTATTACGCTAAGTAAAAAAGGTGCAAGATGTGAAATTAGATTCCCTGATGCATCAGGAAACCCTTATTTAACTTTTGCAGCTATGCTTATGGCTGGTCTTGATGGAATAAAAAATAAAATTCATCCAGGTGAGTCTTTTGATAAAGATTTGTATGAATTACCACCAGAAGAAGTAAAAGCTATACCAACTGTTTGTGGTTCTCTAAGAGAAGCTATGGAAAGTTTAGATAAAGATAGAGAGTTTTTAACTCAAGGTGGTGTATTTACCGATGATCAAATTGATGCCTACATTGCACTTAAATTTGAGGAGATTCATAAGTTTGAACATGCACCTCATCCAGTTGAGTTTGAGATGTATTACAGTAGCTAGTAATTAATTACTGTCTAGTTGTTGCAACTGTATCTTTGTTAACACCTTTTTTTACGACGTAGTCTTGCGTACCGTTGGCACCTGTTTCTACTTCTTTACGTAAATCTTTAAAAAAAGTTCTTTGCTTTAAAGAGTTTTTAAGGTTTTTTACTAAGTTTTTAAATTCAAATGTGTTCATATACACCTTATACAATAGTTATGCATTTAATGCAATACTGATATGCAATTGATGGATAATACAACCTACTCTATTTTGAACGATTCTCCACATCCACAACGTTCGGTTTCATTGGGATTATTAAACACAAAAGATGAGGAAAGTTCCTCTATTTTGTAATCCATTTCAGTTCCAAGCAAATACATCACAGCAGCAGAATCAACAAATACTTTTACACCTTTATCTTCAATAACTTCATCATTCGGATTTGCTTCTTTTGTGTATTCCATAACATAGGACATTCCTGCACAACCACCTGTTTTGACAGATACTCTTACTCCAAGTGAGTCTTTTTCGGCGTTGGACATTATTTCTTTAATTCTAAGTGCTGCATTATCACTTAATTTAATTATAGGACTCATTATAAATTTAACTCCAATTTAGCTGCTTCGGACATCATATCTTTATTCCATGGAGGATCCCATACTAATTCAAGATCAACATCATTTATTCCTTCAACTTGCATTGCTCCTTCTTTAACTTCTTTTGGTAAGCTTTCAGCTACAGGACAATTAGGAGTTGTTAATGTCATCTTTATTTTTGCAAAATTATCATTCTCAACAGTAACATCGTAAATTAAACCTAACTCATAAATATTCACTGGTAATTCAGGATCATAAATTTTTCTAATTTCTTCAATGATTTGATCTTTTTTATTCATAAATTTAATTTTCAGTTTTAACTGGTTCTTTTTTATTTTCAAATGCAGAAACTAGTGTGTGCCATGATAAAGTTGCGCATTTAACTCTCATTGGATATTGTTTTACTCCTGACAAACACATTAACTTTGTTTTTTCATCTTCTGCTAAATTTTCAGATTTCAATTCTGGGTTTTCTTTTATCATTCCTAAAAAATCTTCTACAATTTCTTTTGCTTCGTGTTCATTTTTTCCCTTAATCAAATCAGTCATAATTGATGCTGATGCCATTGAAATAGCACAACCGCTACCTTCAAATGAAATACCTTCAACAATTTTTTGTCCATTTAGTTTTAAATAAACATGAACATTATCGCCACATAAAGGATTATGACCTTTAGCATCTTTATTAAAATCATCAGTCTTACCAAGGTTTCTTGGATTTTTACCGTGTTCTAAGATTATTTCTTGATATAATTCTTTTAAGTTCATTTTAAATTAAATATTTTTTTACAATTATTTATAGCGCTATTTAGTTTATCAAGATCATCTTTAGTATTATAAATTCCAACTGATGCTCTTGAGCTTGCGGGTATGTTCAACTTATCATGAAGTATTTGACAGCAATGATGACCAGCTCTTATTGCAACTCCGTCCTCATCTAATATTGTTGCAACATCATGTGGATGAATGCCTTCGATAGTAAAAGATAAAACTCCACCCTTATTTTTAGGATTACCAATTAATTTAACAGAATTATTTTTTTTTAATAATTCTTGACCATATTCAACTAAATCAGCTTCATGCTTCATTATATTATCTATTCCAACGCTCTCTAAAAATTTAATGGAATGGTCAAATGCTATAACTTGAGCTGTAGCCATGGTTCCTGCTTCGTATTTATTTGGCAAATCACCATAGGAAATTCTATCTTTTTTAACTTCATTAATCATTCCTCCACCCCCTTGATAAGGCGGTAATTCCTCTAGCCATTTTTTTTTACCATACAAAACACCAAGACCTGTAGGTCCGTACATTTTATGACAAGAAATTGCATAAAAATCACAGTCCAAGTCTTGCATATCTAATTTTAAATGAGGAGCACCCTGACAACCATCAACTACGACAATTATACCTTTTGAGTGAGCTAACTCTGTTATTTCTTTAATAGGTAATATTGCACCTGTTACATTCGATAAATGCGTAATAGAAATAATTTTTGTTTTAGAAGTTATCTTTCTTTCGATTTCTTCTAAGGTAATTTCCCCTTCCTCATTAATTTCAGCAAAATTAATTTTAATATTCTTTGACTTTCTTAAAAAATGCCATGGTACATAATTAGAATGATGCTCTAACTCAGTGATAAGAATTTCGTCTTCTTCTTGTAAATAATTTTGACCCAATGTATTTGCAACTAAGTTAAGTGCTTCTGTTGCACCTTTAGTAAATACAATTTCATTTTTATCTTTAGCATTTATATATTTTTGAACTGAAGTTCTAGTATTTTCATATAAATTTGTCGCTGCAACAGCTAAATAGTGCACACTTCTTCCAACATTTGAAAATTGTTTTGTATAAAATTCATTAATTCTATCAATGACAACTTTCGGTTTTTGAGATGAGTTTGCGCTATCTAAATAAACTAAATCATTGTTTTGAATTTT
The DNA here is from genome assembly GCA_003282975.1 of Pelagibacteraceae bacterium AG-325-C10. Lineage (GTDB taxonomy): Bacteria > Pseudomonadota > Alphaproteobacteria > Pelagibacterales > Pelagibacteraceae > Pelagibacter. Next base: position 8,566 of record QBYD01000014.1, on the reverse strand, counting down.
TTCATCAAAAATTGGAAATTCTTGTTTTACTTGATCTATTTTCATTCTTTTATTCCTATTAAATTCTTAATTAAATTTTTTATTTCTGAATCAGTTATTTTTTCTACTACATCAAGCAAAAAACCATTAATTAATAATTCTCTTGATTGTTGATAATTTAATCCTCTAGACATTAAATAAAATATAGAGTCTTCATTTAAACTACCTGAGGCTGAGCCGTGAGAACATTTAACATCATCGGCATAAATTTCTAATTCTGGTTTAGCATTAAATTCTGAATCTTTATTTAATAAAATTGCTTTACTTAACTGATACCCATCAGTTTTTTGTGCATCAGAATTAACAAATATTTTGCCTTGATATACTGCCTTGGCGCTATCTTCTATAACGCTTTTTATTAATTGATAGCTTTTAGTATTTTCAGTTAAATGATTTATTATTGTTCTTATTTCATGATGTTTATTATTATTTAAAGAAAAAATACCATTTACAAATGCTGAAGAATATTTCCCATTTAAATTACAATTAATCTCATTTTTAAAAAAATTTGATCCTGCAGATAAAATAAATGTTTCTGAAATACTGTTTTTATCTTGTTCAATATTATTAAACGAGTATTTAATATTTTTATTATCAAATCTATCTACTTTATAATTCTTTAAAACTGCATTTTCCTTTAAATCAAAGTTATAAAAAATATTTAAAAAATTTTTTTCAGAAGTATCACTGAATAAGTCAATCAATCGTAAGGAGCTATTTTTATCTAGCTCAAATTCTAGTCTTAGATTTATGTTTTTAGACCATATTTTAGAGTTGGTTGTATGATAAATAATAAGTGGTTTTGTTAATTGATAGCCATTTTTAACTAATATTTTGAATGATTTGTTGGTAAATGCATTATTTAGATCAGATAAAGAATTATTATTTGATTTATTAATGTTTTCAGATTGATCAATTATTTCAATTTTTTCTTTTTGTTCATAGTCAAAATCAATTTTTTCAATTCTTCCATTTATAAAAACTATCTTATTATGTTCTAACCCATCAACAAATACAGAAGTATCAACTTTGTTAGTATGTGTGTAATCACTATAAAAACTTAGTTCTCCGATATCTTTTTTTATTATTTGGTTAAGATCTGAAAATTTCCAATCTTCTTCTCTTCTATTTGGAAAACCTTTGTTGATAAAATTATCTAAATAAAATTTTTTTATTTCAATATCTTTTTGAGATAAATTTAAATTTTTTACAATATTATCAAAATCTTTTTGTAATTGTTCTTTCATTTAATTAAAATTTTCGTATCCTTTTTTTTCTAATTCTAGAGCAAGATCTGCTCCTCCAGATTTAATTATTTTTCCATCTATTAAAACATGAACATAATCAGGTTTGATATAGTCAAGTAACCTTTGATAGTGTGTAATTATTAAAAATGAATTTTTATCATTTCTTAAAGTATTCACACCATCTGCTACAATTTTTAAAGCATCAATATCTAGGCCTGAGTCTGTTTCATCTAAAATAGATAGTTTAGGAGACAACATTGACATTTGTAAAATTTCGTTTTTCTTCTTTTCTCCTCCAGAAAAACCAACATTTAATTGTCGATTCAATTTTTCTTCATCGAATTTAAGTTCCTTTGATTTTTCTTTTACTAATTTAAGAAATTCGATAGCATCTAATTCTTTTTCACCTCTTGCTTTTCTCACGGCATTTAATGAAGTTTTCAAAAATATATTTGTATTTACTCCTGGAATTTCTAAAGGGTATTGAAAGGCTAAAAAAATTCCTTTGTGCGCTCTTTCTTCTGTTTCAAGTTCGAATAAATCCTTATCTTCAAAAAGAATTTCTCCTGAAACCTCATATCCTTTTTTACCTGATAAAATATTTGATAATGTACTTTTCCCTGATCCATTTGGACCCATTATCGCATGAACTTCTCCAGGTTTTATATTAAGAGAAAATCCTTTTAAAATTTCTTTATTATCTATTTTTGCATTTAATTTATTTATCTTTAACATTAGCCTACACTTCCTTCTAAACTTATTCCTACAAGTTTTTGAGCTTCAACTGCAAATTCCATGGGCAACTGTTGTAAGACTTCTTTACAAAATCCGTTTACTATTAATCCTACAGCCTCTTCTGCATTTAAACCCCTTTGTTGACAATAATGTAGCTGCTCTTCGCTTATTTTTGATGTTGTAGCCTCATGAGCAATATTAGATTCTGAATTTTTATTTTTAATATATGGAACCGTGTGTGCTCCACATTTGTTACCCATTAATAAAGAGTCACATTGTGTATAATTGTTAGAATTAGAGGCTTTAGGAGAAATATCTACAAGTCCTCGATATGTCATGTCAGAAAATCCAGCACTTATTCCTTTTGATATGATCTTACTCTTAGTATTTTTACCTAAATGAATCATTTTAGTTCCTGTGTCAGCTTTTTGATGGTTGTTGGTAATTGCTATTGAGTAAAATTCTCCAACTGAATTGTCACCCTTTAAAATGCAACTAGGGTATTTCCATGTAATAGCTGATCCAGTTTCAACTTGCGTCCACGAAATTTTAGAATTTTTACCTTTACATAAACCCCGCTTTGTTACGAAATTATATATTCCACCCTTTCCATCTTTGTCACCAGGATACCAATTTTGAACTGTTGAATATTTTATTTCAGCATCATCGAGTGCAATCAACTCAACATTTGCAGCATGTAATTGATTTTCATCTCTCATTGGTGCTGTGCAACCTTCTAAATAGCTCACATAGCTTCCTTTATCTGCAACAATTAAAGTTCTCTCAAACTGACCTGTATTTGAGGCATTTATTCTAAAATAGGTAGATAATTCCATCGGGCACCTTACACCTTCAGGTATGTATGCAAATGATCCATCTGTAAAGACAGCAGAATTAAGTGTAGCAAAAAAATGATCTGTTGTAGGGATTACAGATCCTAAATACTTCTTTACCAATTCTGGATGATTTTGAATTGCTTCAGATATGGGACAAAAAATAATTCCTAACTTAGATAACTCTTCTCTAAAAGTTGTAGCAACAGAGACTGAGTCAAATACCGCATCAACTGCAATGCCATTTAATCTTGCTTGTTCTTGAAGAGGGATACCAAGTTTTTTATATGTTTCTAAAAGTTTTGGATCAAGCTCATCTAGACTTTTTGGTTTATCATCCATACTTTTTGGTGCTGAATAATAATATAAATCTTGATAATCAATTTTTGGATACTTAGGTTTTTGCCAATCTGGTTCTTTTAAAAGCTTAAATCTTTCAAACGCTTTCAATCTAAATTCAAGCATCCATTGTGGTTCTTTCTTAATATTTGAAATAAATTTTATTACATCTTCATTTAATCCTTTTGGAGCTCTAGTATTTTCAATATCAGTCGAAAAACCATATTTATAATCTTTTAAATTTTCTATTTCTTTTTGTCTATTATCCATTTTATATTCTGTTCTCAGTGCTAGATTTTAATAAATCTTCTAAACTTTTTTTATCGAAAAAACTGTTAATATGACTTTCTAATTCATCCCAAAGATTATGTGTTACGCACTTAGTTGCCTTGCCATTACAGCCTTTTTTAGAGTCTTTTTTACATTGCACAGTTTTAACTTTTTCATCAACTGCATGAAATATATTCGTAAGTTTTATCTCATTTGGTTTTCTTGAAAGGACATAACCCCCTTGTGTTCCTCTAATACTTTTTACAATTTGATCTTTTTTTAATTTTAAAAAAATTTGCTCTAGATAATCCAATGAAATACCTTGTCTTAAAGATATATCTCTTAAGGAGACTGGATTGATGTTATCAAACCTAGCTAAGTCAACCAATGCCATTACGGCATATCTACTTTTTGATGTCAATTTCATATTACCCTTATATTATCGGGCTTTTAAAACATACTTGACTAAAATGGTCAAGTATAGTTTTAAAAAAAAAGTTAACATATTGTCGCTCAGTTGTGATAAACGTAATTTTTTTTGAGAATAATAATCAATATCGACATGGAAAATAAAATCTTAGAAATATTCATTCCAGGACCAGCTGGTAGACTTGAAGCTAAATATTACAAAAGTAAAAAAAATACATCTCCAATTGCATTAGTGCTCCAACCTCATCCACAATATGGTGGAACAATGAATAATAAAGTGGTTGTAGATACTTTTCACGCATTTATGGATAATGATTTTTCAGTTTGTAGAGTAAATTTTAGAGGTGTTGGAAAAAGTGATGGTGAATTTGATAATGGTCAAGGTGAATTAGCAGACGCAGCAGCTGCATTAGACTGGTTAGAAAGAGAAAACTTTGATAATTCACAATGCTGGGTATCTGGATTTTCATTTGGTTCATTAATTGCAATGCAATTGTTAATGAGAAGACCTGAAATAAATAGATTTATTGCAATTTCTCCTCAACCAAATGTTTATGATTTTTCTTTTTTATCACCATGTCCAACATCAGGCTTAATGATATATGGAAAAAAAGATGAACTTGTTCCTTTAGAATATATTACAGAACTAAATAAAAGATTAAGTGCACAAAAAGGTATCAAAGTTGATTTTCAAGCAGTTGGGAATGCAAATCATTTTTTTTCAAAAACTGAAAGTGAATTAGTAAACAATTTAGATAAATATATAAAAAAAGAAACAGCTTTATATTAATTAAAATTTTCAACTATCTTTCCACCAACCGTTGGCTTGTCACAACCTGTAGTTTTTGGAAATGATATTGATAAATTTAAAAAAGATCTAATTGCAAGATAACCAAAAGCTTGTGACTCAATATAATCTCCATCATATTCATAATTATCAATTATATCAAAGCTAAGATTTGTTTGGTTTGATAAATATTCTTTAATACATTTAATTAGAAAATTATTTTTCCTCCCTCCACCACATAATAAATATTTAATATTTTTTTTTTTGTCTTTATTTGAGTATTCAATTCCTTTAGCAATTAAATATGCTGTAAAATTTGTGATAGTTGCACATCCATCCTCAAACGATAATCCACGAGCAAAAGAGGTGTCAAAATTTTTTATGTCTAACGATTTATCATAAGATTGAATTTCAAAGTTATCTATTGCCTGATTTAATATCAATTGATCAATTTTTCCTGATTGAGCTATTAAACCATTGTTGTCGAATTTTTGTTTTGAATTTATTCTTATCCATTCATCAATTAAACAATTGCCAGGACCTGAATCATAAGCCTCAATATTGTCCTCTATGTTTCCGTTTGCTTCTAACACTTTTGTTATATTTGAAATTCCACCAATGTTGATAAAACCAATTGGATATTGAATTTGATTTTTCTTATTTATATATTTTGATATAAGATTGTGGAAAATTGGCGTTAAAGGTGCGCCCTGACCATTATTTTTAATATCTTCTTGTCTAAAATCAAAAATAACTTTCTTTTTAACTAACTGAGATAGCAATTTACCATCACCAAGTTGCTTAGTGATTTTTTTTTCAGGGTTGTGGTAAATTGTTTGTCCATGAAATCCAATTAAGTCAATTTTATCATCATATTTTAATGATATTTGATGAATAATTTTACCATGAAATATTGTAATTTCTCTCTCTATTTCATGTATTATTGATGAATATTTCATTAAATCTTCAAAATTTAAAATGAGATTTCTTAAGTCAATTAAACGTTGATGAAGGTTGGTATCATATTCATGATATTCATTTAAAATTTTAGTAAATTTATCAATTCCATTTGATCTTATTAAAGATGCATCAACACCATCCATTGAAGTTCCGCTCATTAATCCTATAGCAGTATATATTTTATTATTCATTGATATTCTTTTTAATAAAAATTTGTATATTGTAACTATAATCTTATGAATAAATTTTTAAAAGAATTTAAAGATAGGGGTTTTTTCTATCAATGCACTAATGAAACTGAATTATCTGATTTAATGGATAATGAGAAGATAAAGGGTTACATTGGTTTTGATTGTACCGCCGAAAGTTTGCATGTGGGTAGCTTATTGCAAATAATGTGTCTTAGATTGCTTCAAAAAAATGGTCATAGACCGATTGTGTTGCTTGGTGGAGGTACAACAAGGATAGGTGATCCATCAGGAAAAGATAAAACCAGAAAAATTTTAGATGAAGATGAGATTGAAAAAAATATTAAAAATATTCAAAATATTTTAAAAAAATTTTTAGATAATGATAATTCGAATACAAAACCAATTTTTGTAAACAATTATACTTGGCTCAAAGATTTAAATTATATTTCCTTTTTACGTGATATTGGAAAACATTTTACAATAAATAAAATGTTAACTTTTGATAGTGTAAAAACAAGATTAGAAAGAGAGCAATCATTAAGTTATATGGAGTTTAACTATATGATATTACAAGCTTACGATTTTTTAGAATTAAATAAAAATGAAAATTGTGTTTTGCAGATTGGCGGATCTGACCAATGGGGAAACATTGTTAATGGTGTAGAACTTATAAAAAGGTATTCTAATAAACAAGGTTTTGGATTAACAACACCTCTAATTACATTAGCATCAGGTACTAAAATGGGCAAAACAGAAAATGGAGCAATTTGGTTAGATGAAAAATATTTGCCTGCATATGACTACTGGCAATTTTGGAGAAATACAGATGATAGAGATGTAGTAAAGTTTTTAAAATTTTTTACAGATTTAGAGATTGTAGAAATTAATAAAGTTAAAGAAAAAGATATTAATGAATTGAAAACTTTATTAGCAAATGAAGCAACTACAATGTTGCATGGTCAAAAAGCTGCCCAAGAGTCAGAACAAGCTGCTAGAGAAGCATTTTCAGGAAATTCACTAGGATCAAATTCACCATCAATTAAAATCAGCAATAAAGATATTGAAAAAAAACTTGGTATTATTGATTTAGTGATTTTATCTAAATTAGAAAATTCTAAGAGTGAAATTAGAAGATTGATTAAAGGCAATGCAATTAAAATAAATGATGAAATCATTTCAGATGAAAAATTAATTATTAATCATGATTTATTTAAAAATGACTATCTCAAATTATCGGTTGGAAAAAAAAGACACCTAAAAATTGTGATTAGTTAATTCTTTTTTATTTTTTCTAGTGTTCGTGTAATAAATCTTGGTGTTAATGTTTTAATCGGATTTACTGTCGTTTTCAGATCTTTTGGTTTTCCTTTAATCTTAAAACTAACTCCAAATACTCCTTCACCTGTTTTATCGCCAACTAAAATTTTACCTAAAACCGGTATTGAACTAACAGTTTTATTTATTGTTGTTGCAGGTACTAATGTTCCTCTCAAGCTAACAAGTTTATCTTCCTCTACATAACCGCTCATCAATATTGAAATAGCAGGACCAATTGCGTAAAGCTCATCTATAGTCATTAAATTAGAATTATTTTTGAAATTCATTTCCATTTCATCAAATCCTATGCCTTCTCCTGATAATAAATCTGCAATTCCTTGTAATGATGCAAGGGTTAAAAGTTTAGTTAGAACTGGAAGTTCCTTGAGTTTAAAGTCATAAATCTTAAGTTTTGATTTTGAAATATTATTTATTTTTGAAGAATAAAAATCTAAATATCCCTCTTCATAGCCTTTGATAAATTTATATCTCTTTACAAGAGGTTTTGCTTTTGAAGAAAATAGAGTTGTAATTTTTTCATCATTATTTGTATTAATTGTAAATGTTAATTTTTCATTATTATCAAAAAAAGCTGAAATGTTTGCTTGATGAATTTTATTGTTTTCAATGTAGAAATTTCCTTTTAAATCACTAATTACATTCTCATTATCTAAATACACATCTTTTAAATAAAGAGTGAAATTAATATTGTTTTTAAAAATCCTTGCATGTTTATCATCTTTACTTTTCAGTAAATCTGAAATTAAGCTATTAGCATTAAACAATGTTCCATTTAATTCATAATTATTTTTTTTTTTTCTTTTAATTAAAATATGATTTTTTTTATCTTCATTATCGAAATAATTAAGAGATATTTCATCAAATTTTACAATTCTATGATATTTGTCAATTAAGAGGTTATCCATTCCAAGTTTATCATTTTTTGTTGTGATTAATAATTTATCAATAGATAAATCATTTTTTCTTATATGATTTCCAGAAACTTCTAATTGTAATTTTGACTTTCCATCATTGCTAAAATTTATTCGTTCAACTTCAAATTGAGTTTTGCTTATGATTAATTTTGTATCAAAATTTACTTTGTCTCCAGATTGAGAAATAGAATAATCAATATCATCATACTCTTTTTCTAGTTGAATTTTTCCTGATCCAATAAGTGATAAATTATTATCTTTGAATGTGGCTTTTATCTTGTGTTTTCTTAAATTAATCACATCGTTTACATCAGTAAAATATTTACTTAACATTTTTGGTTTTTCATACTCTGCTTTATCAAGTGATATTTCTGAATTTACAAATAAATTTTTATAATTAAATCTATTATCAACAATTAAAGAAAATGTATTTTTTGAGGAAATCTCTACATTGTTAAAATTGATATCATGATTGCTTAATCTC
>QBYD01000013.1 GCA_003282975.1 Pelagibacteraceae bacterium AG-325-C10 | reverse complement strand
TCTAAGTTGCTCATCCATTAAAATATATTTTTGCTTTTTAATATTATGCTTGGGTTTTTTAAATCTTTTTTTCCATATAAAATTTCATTACCATTAAAATCAGTTATAGTACCACCTGAGGCAACTAAAATTGCATGTCCTGCAGCGATATCCCATTCATAGGCTCTTGGTTCTGCCACATAACCATCGTATTCTCCAGTTGCAACAACACAAAATTTTAAAGAACTTTTCATTTTTACATTTTCAACCACACCTAAGCTTTGATATATTTTTTGAATTTCAGGTTTAATTTTATTTGAGTAAGAAATAAATTTTAATTGTTTATTATTTTTAATGGTTTTTTTTTTTAGATTGACAATAACTCCATTACTTAACTCATATGCATTTCCCTTACCGTATGCATAAAACATTCTTTTTTTAGCAGGAACATTAATTAATCCTGCAACTGGTCTATTGTTAATAATTAAACCAGCATTGATCGTGAATTCCTCAAGATCATTTATGTAATCGTATGTTCCATCAATAGGATCAATTAACCAAAAATTTTTTAAATTAGTATTATCTTTATTATCTGTTGTTTCTTCTGAAATAATTGGAATTTCTGGAGTGATTTCAGAAATTTTATTAGTAATAAATTTGTTAACTTCTAAATCACCATTACTTACTGGTGTATTGTCAGATTTAATTTCTTTTTTTAATCCTTCATCTCTTAATGAAATAGATAACTCTCCAGCCTTTAAAAAGGTATCTACTAGTTCTTCAATTATTTTTTTTACATCCATTTAAAATTAGCCAATTTTCTTTAACTCAATATTTTTTGCATTAATTACTTTTTTTCCAACATTTTCAAAATTAACAGTAACTTTTCCATCTATAATAGATTGAACCTGGCCAATACCCCAGCCTTTATTGCTTGGATTAGTGACTTTGTCACCTGGTTCATAATCTAAAATCATTTAATTTAATTTATATTGTAAATAAGTATAAATACCACCTTATGAATAAAGAATTAAACTCAATTGGGATTGATAAGAAGCCTGAAGATACAACAGTAGTTGTTGCAATGTCAGGTGGCGTTGATTCATCGACAGTTGCAGGCATTATGAAAAATGAGGGTTATAGGGTTATTGGTATTACACTAAAGCTTTATGATGATGGTAAAGAAGTCGCATCATCAAAACAATGTTGTTCAGGTCAAGATATAATGGATGCAAAACGTGTTGCGCATAAATTAAATATTGAGCATAAAATTTTATATTATCAGGATAAATTTAAGCAAGGTGTTATCGATAATTTTGTAGATAGTTATTTAAGTGGAGAAACTCCAATACCATGCGTGCAATGTAATCAAACTGTAAAGTTTAAAGATTTATTTGAAGTATCAAAGGAACTTAATGCAGATGCTTTAGTTACAGGTCATTATGTAAAAAGTATTACATCTAATAATACAACTAATATGTATAGAGCAATTGATGAAAATAGAGACCAAAGTTATTTTTTATTTAATACTACACGTGAGCAATTAGATTATTTAAGATTTCCATTAGGTGGAATGCTTAAAGATAAAACAAGAGAAATTGCAAAAAATTTAGATTTAAACGTTGCTGATAAACCAGATAGTCAAGACATATGTTTTGTACCAAACGGAGATTATGCTTCTGTCATTAGAAAATTTAGACCAGACTCTTTTCAAAAGGGAAATATTAAAAATTTAGACGGTGATGTGATAGGAGTGCACGATGGAATAATTAACTTTACTATTGGTCAAAGAAAAGGAATTAAAGTTTCTGATAAGGAACCTCTATATGTGCTTAAAATAAATTCAGATAATAATGAAATAATAGTTGGTCCAAAAGAAAAGCTTGGAAAAAAAACTATAACCCTAAAAGATTTAAATTTATTAACTGATAAAAAAGAGCTAGAAAAAAATATATTTGTTAAAGTTAGATCAACAGGCAGCCTTTTAGAGGCTAAAATCGATTTAAAAAACAATAATACAGCTAATGTTAGTTTGATTTATCCAGAAGATGGTATTTCACCTGGACAGGCATGTGTATTCTATAACAAGGACCAATTTGGTCACAAAGTTTTAGGTGGTGGTTGGATTAAAGATTAGAGAAATTATTTCTTCTTATTTTTTCTTTTAGCTCTTCTTTTTTTTGAGCCTTGTTTTCTTCGGCCTCTATGTTTCTTTGGGTAACTCATTAAATCCTATATATTAATTTTATTGACGTTTTTTACGGGATATAGCATTGTCTTCTAAACATATCAAATTTTATTATGAACAATTCTTTTAAAACGTTTCTTAAACATACTGCAAAAGACTTCCACAATCAGTCTGTAAATCCTCCTGTTGTTAGAGCATCAACAATTATATTTAAATCGATGCAACATATAAGAAAGACACAAGCAAAAGCTCAAAAAAACCCAATTGGTGGACACTATGATTATGGCAGACAAGGAACATCAACAACGCATATACTGCAGAAGATTTTAACTAAACTAGAAGAAAGTTACCATGTATTTACTACTCCAACAGGATTTGGAGCAGTTTTTTTAGCTATTTTTAGTGTTACTAGACCTGGAGATGAGATCTTAGTAACTGACTCTGTTTATAGTCCAACAAGAATTTTTACACAAGATTTTCTTAAAGAGTTTAATATTAAAGCAGTTTTTTATGATCCACATGACTTAAAAACTATTGAAAAAAATATTACAAAAAAAACTAAATTAATTTTTGTTGAAAATCCGGGAAGTAATTCTTTTGAGTTTCAAGATCTTGGAAAAATCATATCTATTGCTAAAAAAAATAAAATTTTGACTGCTATAGATAATACCTGGGCAACTCCATATTATTTTAAACCAATTAAATTTGGTTTTGATATGTCAATTGTGTCTGCTACTAAATACTATTCGGGTCATTCTGATGTAATGGGTGGAAGTTTAGCGGTTAATAAAAAAGTCTTTAATAAAGTGAAAACTGCAGAGAGAAATACAGGCTTAAGATTGGGTCCTGATGATGCATATTTAATTACAAGAGGGTTAAGAACTCTTGATGTAAGATTAGATCGCCATAATGAAAATGCAAAAAAAGTTGCTGAATTTTTATCTAAAAATAAAAAATTTAAATTACTTTATCCCTATAAAAAAGATTCTTACAATTTTAGAATGTGGAAAAAATACTATTCAGGTGCGTCAGGATTAATGGGTTTAAAGATAAAGTCTAAAAATACAAATTCAGTTAGAAAATTTGTTAATTCACTTAAATTATTTGGTTATGGTTATAGTTGGGGTGGTTTTGAAAGTTTAGCTTTACATCAAGAATACAGAGAAACAGGAAATAGAAAATACTTAAATTTAGCTAAAGATGAACATCTTGTGAGATTTCACATAGGTCTTGAGGATCCTAGCGACCTTATCGCTGATATCAAGCAGGCTTTAAAACATTTAAAATAAATCTAAATGTCAGCTGAAAAATTTATTAAAAATAAAACAGTTTTAATTACCTTAGTTTCAGCTTGCTTAATTGTAATTGTTTCCCTTGGTATACGGCAAACATTTGGAATGTTCTATTTTGATTTTTCAACTGATTTAGGAATTACTCTTTCACAATTTGGTTTTGCGTTAGGTCTTCAAATGTTTTTATGGGGAGCTTTTGCACCTTGGTTTGGAATTATAACTGATAAATATGGTGGTCACATAGCTGTATTTATTGGCTTTGTATTTTATTTACTTGGAATTTTAATGTTGATTTCAGATTATAATACAGGTCTTTATTTTGTTACAGGAATTGGTGTTTTAATAGGAATAGCTCTTGGAGGAACTGCAATAAGTATTCCAGTCTCAGTAGTTGCAAAACATTTTCCACAATCAAATAGAACAGCAGCTATTGGTATAGTCACTGCCGCAGGTTCATTTGGTTATTTTGTATCACCAGTCTTTACAAGGTATTCTCTAGTAGAATATGGGTGGGAAACAACTCTTATATTTTTTGCATCTTTACTATTTATTGGTTTAATTTTAGCTTTTTTTTTAACAACTCCAAAAAATGTTGTTGGTGGAAAAATTGATGATGATCAAACAGCAATGGAGGCTCTCAGTGAAGCTTTTAAATCAAAAAGTTATATTTATCTAACGTTAGGTTTTTTTGTTTGTGGTTGGCATATTGCTTTAGTCGCTACACATATTCCTGTTTACATTAATGATAGAGGTTTACCTGAGTGGTGCACTGTTACAATTCTTTCAATGATAGGTTTGTTTAATATTGTTGGAACTTTAACGTCAGGATATTTAGCACAAAAATATAGTAAAAAATTAATGTTAAGTTCAATTTATTTAGCAAGAGGTTTAGTCATAGCTATATTTATTTTTTTTCCACCTAGTCCAATAATTGCAGTTTTATTTGGTATTACATTTGGTTTCTTGTGGCTTTCAACAGTTCCTCCTACAATGGGATTGGTTGGTTTTATATTTGGGACTAAATATATTGGATTATTATATGGGATAGTTTTTTTAAGTCATCAAGTAGGATCTTTTCTAGGAGCATATTTGGGCGGTGTGTTTCATGATGTATATGGATCATATGATTATGCCTGGTACATTTCTATAGCTTTATCTATCTTTGCAGGACTGATACATTTGCCTATAATAGAAAAACAAGTTGCAAGACTTCAAACAATCTAGAAAATTGATTAAAGAAAATTATTTAAATAGAGTAAATTCTTCAAATAAGCCATTTATAATTTACAAAACAATAAAAGGTTTTGATCTTTATACTGATTTCTCAAAAAAAATAATTTTAAACAATAAGAATATTAACAAATTTTTAGATAACAAAATTAAAAATCAAAAAAAATATAAAAATACCGATTTATTTATTGGTTTCTTTGGTTATGAGCTATTGAATAATCTAATAGGAATTAAATTACCAAAACAAAAAAGTATAAATTTTCCAAAGGGAATTTTTTATAAACCAGAAACAAAAAAAGGTTTGCCAGAAGATCTTTATTTTAAATCAAATAAAATTAATAAAATAACTAAAAATTTTAAGATAAATATTGACCGAAATGATTATACAAAAATTTTTAATAAGTTTAAAAAAAAAATAAGATCTGGAGAGACCTACCAAATTAAAATATGCACAAAATATAAAAACAAATCTAAAATAGATCCTTTAGATTTTTTTTGTAGACTTACTAAATCAAATCTAGCACCTGAGGCCTTTATGATTAAAGATAAGAATTTCTCAATTATTAGCTGTTCACCTGAAAATTTAATTATAAAAAATGGTTTATCTATTTCTACCAAACCTATTGCAGGCACATTAAGAAAAACAAAAATGATTAATAAGAAAAAAGCGCTAAACTTTTTTAGAAACAACATAAAAGAAACCAAAGAACATAATATGATTGTTGATATGGAGAGAAATGATCTTTCAAGAATTTGCAAACCAGGGACTGTAAAGCTTAAAAAAGAAAAGACAGTTGAAGAGTATAAAGATCTTTATCATTATGTAAGTTTAATTTCTGGTAAATTAAAAAAAAAGATAAAGAATATTGATATAATTAAAGCAATGATGCCAGGAGGTTCCGTTATAGGTTGTCCTAAAATAAGCACTTTAAATCTTTTAAACAATCAAGAAAAAGAAAATAGAAATATTTATACCGGAAGCTTTGGTTTTATAAAATTTAATGGTGACATGAAGTTCAATATTATAATTAGATCAATTTTGAATTATAAGAATATTTCTGAAATCTCAGTTGCATCAGGTGTTGTAATTGACAGTAATGCAAGACATGAATTTAATGAAAATTTTATTAAAGCAAAAGCACTTATAGATTTATTTAAATGATTTACGTAATTGACCATAAAGACTCGTTTACACACAACGTAGTTCATCAATTTTCATTGTTTGATAAAGTGGAATGTGATGATTTTTCAAAAATTAATAAAAAAAAATTAAATAATGCATCAACAATTGTTTTTTCACCAGGTCCAGGTTCACCAAAAGATTATCCATTATCTTCAAAAATATACAAACAGCTAAAAGGTAAAAAAAGAATAATTGGAATTTGTCTTGGTTTTCAGCAAATATTATTTAGTGAAGGAGCGCAAATAATTGAACAGAATAAAATTTATCATGGCTTTCAATCCAAAGTGATTGTTAATAAATTAAGTAAAATTTTTATTAAAGGACAAAAATTTAAAGTAGGTAGATACCATTCATTAAAATTAAAAGAGCCTTTTACTGCAGAAAATTTTGACATAACGATGAGATGTGCTATTTCAGGAGCCGCAATGTCATTTGAAAATAACGTTAATAAAATTTATGGATTTCAATTTCACCCAGAGTCATTTTTAACTGAAAATGGTAAATTACTTATTAAAAAAATCCTATCGGCTTAAAGATCTAAAGGAAGTTAAATTTAAAGATCTTTGGGGTGATCATGGAGTTTTCACTACAATGTGGATATTTGATAAGCCACCTAAAATTCTTTTTTTTAAAGATCATATTAAAAATTTAATTAAATCAAGTAAAGTTTATTCAATTTCAAAACTATCTTTAAGATCAGATATATTTAATTTATTAAATAAAAATTTAAGTAAAAAAATAAAATATAATCATTTATTAAGAATAGCTCTTAATAAAAAAAATATATCAATTTCATTAAGAAAGCGTATTTCTCCAAGTTTAAATTTTAATCTTAAATTAGTTAACTTAAAAAGACAAAAACCTGAATTTAAAAATTTAAAATACAAAGAAATTCTTAAATATTTATCTAAGCTTGATAATTCAAAATCAGATATTTGTTTATGTTCAAATAAAAAAATTTTTGAAACTGGGACCTCAAATTTACTCTTTATTAAAGATAATAAAGTTTACTCACCAGCTAATAAATTTTATCAAGGAATTACACTTAAATATTTTAAAACAAAAATTAAAAAAATTATTAAAAAAGATATTTTAATTGAAACATTGAAAACATACGATGAAATCATATTAATTGGATCTGGAAAAGGAGTTGCTTCAGTAAAAACAATTGACCAAATAAAATGGAAAAGAAAAAGCCTAAAATTTTATAGAATTCTTTCAAAACATTATCAGTCAGCAATTAAGAAGTGTCCAAGCTATAAATAAAATATGAAAGATCCTAATAACCCTTGTTTATTCTGTAATCCTAAAGCTAGTGGAGTTTCACATGAAAATGATTTGGCATATGCAAGTTACGATTCATACCCAGTTTCACAACATCATTGTTTAATAATTCCTAAGAGACATATAAGTGATTATTTTGAATTAACAAATAATGAATTAGTTGCTTGTAATGATTTAATTAAGATAATTAAAAATGAAATCTTAAACAAGGATCAAACTGTCAAAGCATTTAATATTGGAACGAACGCGGGGAAAGAATCTGGCCAATCAATTATGCATTGCCATATACACGTGATTCCAAGAAGAGAAGGTGATGTGGAAAACCCACAAGGTGGTGTAAGGTCTGTAATTCCAAAAAAACAACATTACAAACGAAAATAATTAATTTTAATTGTTAGAAAAGACAATTTTACCAATAGTTTTGGTTGATTTGATAAATTATCTAGAATAGAAAACCTTAAAATTATTTAAAATAATTTAACATAGAGGGTAAAATGTTAGAAACAAATCCATTTTTAATTTTGTCTGAGACTGTCCCTGTAATAGTTATGCAAGGATTTATAATTGCAATGGTTGTATTAATTGCATTAGGTACAATTATACAAATGATACATCATAAGAATATTACTTATTTTTTTAACAATGCAAAAAAAGCAAAACTTCAGGCAACTAGAGAGATTGGCGCTGGTGAGAAAGTTTCAATAATAGCTAAAACTGCAGTTGTTGATATTGGTACTACCTCAGAACTTGGATTTGGCAAAAGAAGACTTTCACACGTACTTGGCATGTACGGTACCATTATATTTTGGATTTCATCTGCAATATTAGTTTTTTGCTATACTGGAGCAGATAAATCGTCATCCTCGATATGGTCAATGTTATGGCATGTAGGCGCTATATTAACTTGTGTAGGTGGATATTGGTTTTGGTTTTTTTTGAGAGTAGATGTATCAGCTGAAGCTCACCCCTGGTATAGAGTTATTAAAGCCGATTTATTCGTTTTAGCATTGTTAGCGTGCTCAACTTTTGGTCTGGCGTGGTCATACACACAGTTTAATGGGCAAACAGGTCTTTCATTTTTATTTTTGGCACTTTTTGTAGTTTCAAATTTAGTTTTATTTGGAGGTGTATATTGGTCTAAATTTGCACATATGTTCTACAAACCAGGTGCAGCTATTCAAAAAAATCTTGCTGAAGCTGATGGATCTAGAGATAATTTACCTCCACCAGCAGAAGCACCTGAGCAATTTGGCCTAGGTATAAAAAGAGAAGAGCCAAAACATTATTAATATGATAACTAAAGAAGGAATAAATTAAATTATGTCAACTTTCGTATACATGACTAGATGTGATGGCTGTGGTCATTGCGTGGATATTTGCCCATCAGATATAATGCATATTGATGAAAATATTAGACGTGCAAAAAATATTGAACCTAACTTTTGCTGGGAATGTTATTCATGTGTTAAAGCATGTCCAAATCATGCAATTGATGTAAGAGGATATGCAGATTTTGCTCCAATGGGACACAGTGTAAGAGTTAGACGTGAAGAGGAAAAAGGTACTATTTCATGGAAGATTAAATTTAGGAACGGAACTACAAAAGATTTTGTTTCACCTATTACAACAAAACCATGGGGAAAATTTATTCCAAAATTAGCTGAAGGTGAAAAGATTAAACAAGGTGAGTTGAATTCACAAAGACTATACACTGAACCAGAAGGTCTTAATATTGATGGCGAGTTACCAGTAGTTCCAAAAGATTCATTTAAAAAAGGAGTTTACTATTAATGGCAAGACATAAAACACATTATGAAAATTGCGATGTATTAGTTGTTGGTGGTGGTATGGCTGGAACTGGTGCTACTTTTGAAGCTAGACACTGGGGAAGAGACATGAAAATTATTTGTGTTGAAAAAGCTAACATTGATAGAAGTGGAGCAGTTGCTCAAGGACTTTATGCTATTAACTGTTACATGGGTATGCAGTGGGGTGAGAACCAGCCTGAAGATCACGTAAGATATGCAAGAAATGATCTAATGGGAATGGTTAGAGAAGATTTAGGTTATGATATGGCTAGACATGTTGACTCAACAGTCCATATGTTTGATGAGTGGGGCCTTCCAATGATGAAGAATGAGGAAACTGGTAGATATTTAAGAGAAGGTAAATGGCAAATCATGATTCATGGTGAAAGTTATAAACCTATTGTTGCAGAAGCAGCAAAAAAATCTGCCGATAAAATTTACAACAGAATAATGATTACTCATCTTTTAATGGATGAAACTCAAGAGAATAGAGTAGGTGGAGCTGTTGGATTTAATATGAGAACTGGAGATTTTCATGTGTTTAGAGCTAAGGCTGTAATAGTTGCTGCTGGTGGTGCTTCTCATATATTTAAACCTAGAGCTGTAGGTGAAGGAATGGGAAGAACTTGGTATGCTCCATGGAGTAATGGATCAGCTTATGCTTTGCCGATTGCTGCAGGTGCAAAAATGACACAAATGGAAAATAGAATTGTGTTATGTAGATTTAAAGATGGATATGGACCTGTAGGTGCTTATTTTTTACATTTAAAAACTTATACTCAAAATGCTAATGGTGAAAACTATGAGAAGAAATGGTATGAGCAAACTAAAGAGTTAGTTGGAGAGTATATTGATCACCACCCAACCCCAACTTGTTTGAGAAACCACGCTTTTATTCAAGAAACAATGGCAGGGGGTGGACCAATTCATATGGTTACTACTGAAGCTTTCCAAGACCCTCATTTAGAAACTGTTGGATGGGAAAACTTTTTAGGTATGACTGTTGGACAAGCAGTTGTTTGGGCGTCTCAAAATATCGACCCAAAATATACAAATCCAGAATTAACTACATCTGAGCCTTATGTTATGGGTTCTCACGCTACTTGTTCAGGAGCATGGGTAAGTGGACCAGAAGATTTATCTCCACCAGAGTATTTCTGGGGATATAATAGAATGCTTACAATTGATGGACTTTTTGGAGCTGGTGATACTGTAGGTGGAAGCGCTCACAAATTTTCATCAGGTTCATTTACAGAGGGTAGATTAGCTGCAAAAGCAGCAGTTAAATATATCGAGGACAAAAAAGCTGAAGGTTTAAAGGTATCTGATAAACAATGTGAAGATTTTAAAACTAAAGTTTATAAACCTCTAGAAACATATACAGTTGCTCAAAATGAAATTACTGGAGGTACAGTATCTCCTAGTTATATCTCTCCAATTCAAGGATTACAGCGTTTACAAAGAATAATGGATGAATATGTGGGTGGAATTGCAACTAATTATATGACCAATGCTAATATGTTAAAGAGAGGTTTAGAGCTTTTAGCTTGGTTAGAAGAAGATCTTGAAAACGTTGGGGCTGAGGACTATCACCAACTGATGAGAGCTTGGGAGCTTAAACATAGAGCTCTTACTTCTCAGTGCGTTACAGAACATACTATGTTTAGAGAAGAAACAAGATGGCCAGGGTATTATTACAGAGGTGATCATATGAAACTTGATGATGACAACTGGCATTGCCTGACAGTTTCTAGAAGAGACCCTAAAACTGGTAAATTTAGTATGGAGAAAGTTCCTGTCTACCATATCGTGGATGAGAACGAGAAGAAAAAAGCTTCTTAACAAGACATTAGGTTTACAGCATGGATATATTGTCAATGACAGACGATGAGGTTTATGAAATAGCTAAACCCATCTGGGATAATTTAGTGAAATCATCAAATCTTAAGGATTACGGAGGGTTCACAAAAGATTTTTCAACACAAATGCTGTTCGGTGCTAATGAGGTCGAACTTGGTAAACAGTGGGCAAATAACAAAATAATTACAAATTTGAAAGAAACTTTTGAACCATTTGGCTGTTTAAGAAGAGGGGTTCACATTACAGTTTTAATCAAACAGACAAACAAAGAAATTTCAGGAGAATTTCTTGGTAGGCTAGTTCTTGGTGTAGAGGATGATGTGGTTAAAGTCTTTGGAGCAACCATCTACTAAACAAAAATAATTAATCCAAATTATAAAATAATCGTTTGACAAATAACGTTATGGGTGTAATGACGGATCAAATGCAATTTTCTAACGTAAAAATCATAAACAAACTCCAAAACTTAAAAGCAACTTTTATTAAAACTGGTATATTTTTAAGCCTAGCTGCTTATTGGGGTGTTATTTTAGTTGGAACTTTTATCACATTTAATTAAGTTATTTTTAAATAACTTTTAAATTTTTTATGGAAGTATTTTTACCAATCGCACAAGTATTTGTTAATCCTATTGAGATACTTTTTTTAAGTGCAATTGTTGGTGTTCTCTCAGGTTTATTTGGTGTAGGAGGTGGTTTTTTAATGACGCCATTTTTAATTTTTTTAGGTGTTCCACCTGCATATGCTGTTGCAAATGAAGCTAATAATATTTTAGCAACATCTGTATCTGGTTCTACAACGCATTATCTAAAAAATACTTTAGATTATAAAATGGGATTAATGATAGTTATTGGAGGAACCATAGGAACTTCTCTAGGTATTTATACTTTTACATATTTTAAAGGAATTGGAAAAATAGATACAGTTATTTCATTAGCCTATATGTATATACTAGCAATAATTGGAACTTTGATGTTAGTCGAAAGCCTAGGTGAAATTGACAAGGCTAAAAAAAATCTTTTAATAAAAAAAAAATTACATGTTCATTACTGGATACATGGCCTTCCATTTAGAATGAGATTTCCGAAATCTAAATTATATGAAAGTGCATTTACTCCAATAATTATAGGATTATTGGTAGGTTTTATTGCTGCGATAATGGGTATAGGTGGTGCGTTTATCTTAGTACCTGCAATGATTTATATTATTAAGATGCCTACAAAGTTAGTTCCTGGAACTTCATTATTTGTAACTATATTTGTTAGCGTCATCGTAACTTTTTTACATTCGTTTAATTATGGCTCTATAGATCTAATGTTAGTTTTTATGTTGGTTATTGGATCTATAATTGGTGTTCAATTAGGACAAAAATTAGGTGAAAGAATTGATAGCTCTGGGCTTAGGGCTTTGTTAGCAATTTTACTTTTAATAGTTGGTATAGCTATTGCTTATGATAGTTTTTTTGCTGAGGAAATTCAAAAAGAAACAGTAAAAGTTTTAAATGCAGAACTAAATTTTTTCTCATTATTTATTAAACAATTTTCTGAAGAGATGCCATTTTTCTATGGATTATTTTCAATTATGTTTGCTGTATTTTTAGGAGTAGCAGCAGCCTTTATAAGAAGATTTATTTCGAATTTTAAAAAAAAAATGTCTGTAAAATCCTAGTTTTGAAATTTATTAAATAAATTTTTGTAGAGTTTCAATATAAATTAGACTTATAATTCCAACTGTAACAGCCGCAATCAAACCAACTACAAAAGGTTTATAACCCATTGATTTTAATTCACTTAGATTGATAGAAATTCCAACAGCTGCCATAGCCATTGTTAAGAAAACGGTTGCTAAAATTTTTAAATATTCAATTAGATTAACCCAAATTTCATGGTTATTACTTCCTGTAGGATATAATTGATCGCCTAAATTTCTTACAATTATCATCCCAATAAAACCTAAAACAAAATAAGGAAAAATATTAAAAATTGAGTATTTTTGACCTTTAAATTCACCTCTATTATATAAAAAAGCAAATAAAGGTATCAATATTACAAGGAAAGTATTTCTAATTAGCTTTGTGACAGTTGCTACATTTAATGTTTCAGGGCTATTAAACTGTTGATCATAAATCAATCCAGCTGCAGCTACTTGAGAAGTCTCATGAATAGAGGTTCCTAGAAATAATCCAACTTTTAATGCTTCATTATCAAAATACCATTCAGCAAAATATGGATATAACAACATTGCAATTACACCAAACAAAGTAATATTTGCAATCGCATAAGCTACTTCAGATTTTTTTGCATTAATAACAGGTGCAGTTGCGACTATTGCTGTTGCTCCACATACACTTGTGCCAATAGCTATTAGATAAGACATTTTTGAGGAGATAGGTACTTTTTTAATTAGTAATTTAATTAAAATTAAAACCCCTACGATACAAATCATAATTAATGGAATTGCAATTGATCCAAATTTAATAAAATCTGCAAAACTTAATCTAATACCTAAAAATATTATTCCTAATTTTAATATATATTGTTGAGTAAAGTCTAAACCAATCATCATTCCTGGTCTTGGTGTAAATGCATTACCCATTAAAATTCCGAGAAGTATAGCTATTAATACTGTTGAAATTGGACTTTTAGGAGTTCCAAAAATTTCTATTGCTAAAACATTATTTATTCCTTGAGAAAATAAACAAAATACTAAAGCTAAAATTACACCTGGTAGAATAGACTTAATATACTTAAAATTTAAAGCCACAGATTTTTTTATGCACTTCTGTAAAGTTTAGTCATCACAAATTCTTTGTGACCTAAAGCCTCTGCACAAGTTAATCTTCCGTTAGCTACCCTTAAAGTTGTTTTAATTAATTCGTCACCTGCTTGAGACATATTCATCTCACGAGTTAGTATTTTTGAAACATCACAATCAATATGTTCTCCCATACCTTTTACAGTTAATGGATTTGCAGTTAATTTTACAACAGGTTCAATCGGATTACCGACAATATTACCTTGTCCTGTTGGAAACAAATGGATATTGAAACCAGCTGCTGCTTGAAGTGTAACACACTCTGCTGCTGCAGATGAAGTATCCATAAAATATAAACCTTTACCTTTAGTTGGTTCTTCTGCAGGTTCTAAAACATCTATAAATTTACAGTTTCCAATTTTTTGAAAATTTCCAAAAGCTTTTTCCTCAATAGTTGTTAATCCACCTGCAATGTTTCCTGCAGTAGGTTGACTTTCTGAAAGATCATCAGTTGCTTCTTTTAAAATAAAATCATTATAATCATTCCAAGTTTTCATAAACTTATCAGTTGCTTCTTGAGTTGCGCCTCTTGTAGCGCAAACTTTTTCAGCACCAGTTAATTCAGAAGTTTCACCAAAACATAAATGAACACCCATTGGTTCTAATTTATCCATCAGATTACCTACTGTAGGGTTTGCTGCTAAACCTGAAGTCGTATCAGACTCTCCACATTTTACTGATATCCAAAGATCACTCATTGGACATTCTTCTCTTTGTTTTTCTGATGCCCACATGACAAATTCTTGAGCTTTTTTTGAGGCCTTCATAGTTGTTCCTATGTCACCAGTACGTTCTATATGAAATCCTTCAACTGGTTTTCCAGTTTTTGCTATACCATCAACAATTTTTTTTGTCCATTTAGGCTCAATACCTATAACTATTACAGCTGCTACATTAGGATTACAGCCAGTTCCAATCATTGTTCTAAAATGAAGTTCTAGGTCAGCTCCAAATTGAAGTCTTCCATAAGAGTGAGGAAGAGCAATTGTGCCTTTTATGTTATTAGCAACTGCTTCAGCACATGCATTTGAAATATCATCAACTGGTAGGATAATTACGTGATTTCTAGTACCAGCTCTACCATTTTCTCTTTTATAACCTAAAAAACTTTTTGGAATTTCCATATTACTACCACTTTTTTGTTTTAACATTGTGAACATGAACATGTTCACCTTTTTTAATTGATTTAACGACTTTCCCAATATCATGACCATATTTAAGGATTGTGTCACCTTCATTTAGATCAGTCATTGCAATTTTATGTCCTAGAGGAATTTCATCTAAAGATTGAATTTTTGTTGAGCTGTCATCTTCCATTATCCAGCATGCACAGTCCTGTTTAGGAGTGATTTTTTCGATAACAACTACTCCTACGTTGTCTTTTTTATCATGAATTATAATATCTGTTGCCATAATTATTGTGTCAATTGTTTGTTTGAAATTTCTAAAATCTTATATATTAATCGCAAAAATTAACAAACGAATTTTATAAAATTTTAAATTACACTTTAGAGAGGTTCTAGTTTTATGACAAAAATGACAACAGAAGAAGCTTTTGTAAAAGTTTTACAAATGCACGGCATTGAACATGCTTTTGGAATTATTGGTTCTGCCTTTATGCCGATTTCAGATATATTTCCAGATGCCGGAATTACTTTTTGGGATGTTGCACATGAAACTAATGGTGGATTAATTGCTGATGGTTACACAAGAGCTACTGGTAAAATGTCAATGGTGATTGCGCAAAATGGTCCTGGAATTACTGGTTTAGTAACACCAATTAAAACTGCATATTGGAATCACACTCCACTTTTATTAGTTACTCCTCAAGCCGCTAATAAAACTATGGGTCAAGGTGGTTTTCAAGAAGTTGAACAAATGAATTTATTTAAAGACATGGTTTGTTATCAAGAAGAGGTAAGAGATCCATCTAGAATGGCTGAGGTTTTAAATAGAGTAATTGAAAAAGCTATTAGAGGATCTGCTCCAGCACAAATTAATGTTCCAAGAGATTATTGGACACAAGTTATTGATATTGATCTTCCACCAATTGTAAGACTTGAAAGACAAGCAGGTGGTGTTGATGCAATTAAAAAAGCAGCTGATTTATTATCTAATGCTAAATTTCCAGTAATTTTATCAGGAGCAGGTGTCGTAATTGGTGGTGCCATTGAAGATTGTAAAAAACTTGCTGAAAAATTAGATGCACCAGTTTGTTCTGGCTATCAACACAATGATAGTTTCCCAGGAAGTCACTCACTAGCAGCTGGTCCATTAGGATATAATGGTTCAAAAGCTGGAATGGAATTAATTCAAAAGGCAGATGTTGTTTTAGCATTAGGAACAAGACTTAATCCTTTTTCAACTTTACCAGGTTATGGAATGGATTACTGGCCAAAAGATGCAAGTATTATTCAAGTAGATATGAATTCAGACAGAATTGGTCTTACAAAAAAAGTTACAGTTGGAATTTGTGGTGATGCAAAATTAGTTTCACAACAATTACTTGCTCAACTTTCACCAACAGCAGGTGATACAGATAGACAAAAAAGAAAAGATATTATCCATCAAACTAAATCAGCTTGGTTACAAAAATTATCAAGTCTTGATCACGAAGATGATGACGAAGGTACAGTTTGGAATAAAGAAGCTAGAGAAAGAGACTCAGATAGAATGTCACCTAGACAAGCTTGGAGAGCAATTCAAGCTGGTATGCCAGATGACGTTATCATCTCAAGTGATATTGGAAACAACTGTGCAATTGGAAATGCTTATCCTACTTTTGAAAAAGGAAGAAAATATTTAGCTCCAGGATTATTTGGTCCATGTGGATATGGTTTTCCTTCAATTTTAGGAGCTAAAATTGGTTGCCCTGATACTCCAGTAATAGGTTTTGCTGGTGATGGTGCATTTGGTATCAGTATGAATGAAATGAGCTCATGTGCTAGAGAAGAATGGCCAGCTATCTCAATGGTCATCTTTAGAAATTATCAGTGGGGTGCTGAAAAAAGAAATACTACTTTATGGTTTGACGATAATTTTGTTGGAACTGAATTAGATCCAGAACTAAGTTACGCTAAAGTTGCAGATGCTTGTGGCTTAAAGGGCGTAACAGTTAGAACAATGGAGGAAACAACAAATGCTATTAAGCAATCTTGTGAAGATCAAAAGAGAGGAATTACAACATTTATTGAAGTAATTCTAAACCAAGAACTTGGTGAGCCATTTAGAAGAGATGCAATGAAGAAACCAGTCAAAGTTGCAGGTATCAACAAAGCAGATATGAAAAAGCAACCTTCTTTAAATTCTTAAATTCTTTAAAAAATTAAACAATTATCGTAAAGTCACTTCATGGAAGTGACTAACGATAATGATTGTAGTTGGGTTAATGATTTAATTCCTCGGACTAATATTAAATCACTTCTATCAAATGAAAATTGTGATTGGTTAATAATAGGCGCTGGTTATACAGGCTTATCAGCAGCAAGAAAATTAGGGCAATTATATCCTAATCAAAAAATTATACTTGTAGATGCACAATTAGCTGGAGAAGGAGCTAGCAGTAGAAATTCAGGTTATTTAGTAGATACCACTCTGAATGATGGATTTACCTCTAATAAAGAATTGGATAATTATAAAAAAAAAGCTGATATTTATGAATTAGGTATAAAATTTGTAAAAAATTTTATCAATGAATATCAAGTTGATTGTGATTGGAATGAATGTGGAAAATATTTTGCATCCTCAAAGAAATCTGATCAAACGATTTTAACAAATTTTTCAGATACTCTTTCAAAACTAGGTTTTGAACACAATATATTATCAAGCAATGATTTATCAAAAAGACTTGGCACTAGTTTTTATAATATTGCGCTTCATACTAAAGGTGGAATTTTATTACATCCAGGAAAATTAGCTAGGGCTATGATTGATGTATTACCAAATAATGTTTGTTTATATGAAAACTCATGTTTATTAGACTGGAACAAGAACAAAGATATCATTTCTTGTAATTTTAAAAATACAAAAATTAATACTAATAAAATTATCTTTGCGACCAATGGTTTTTTGAAATCTTTAGGTATTAAATCAAATTATAATTTTCCAATTACTTTAACCGCCAGTATGACAAGAAAATTAACTGATGAAGAATTTAAGTCAATTGGTGAGCCAAAAGAATGGGGGGTATTACCTGTTAAACCAATGGGTGCCACAATAAGAATGACTAAAGATAGACGAATTTTGATTAGAAATACTGCAGAAATACATAATCCTTCAAAAATGTCTAAGAAAGATTTAGATAAGAGATCTATTAATCATAAAATTGGAATAAAAAAAAGATTTCCACAATTACCAGATAATATAATTCAATCTTCATGGTCAGGAGTTGTCTCTAGAACTAGAAATAGTTCACAAATATTTGAAAAAATTGACAAAAATATTTTTGCTGCAGGTTGCTATAATGGATCTGGAATAGGTGTTGGCACTTTATTTGGAGAACAAATTGCAATTAAAGCAAGCAATGAAAACTCTAAAGAGATAGAGACTATTGAAGCAAGAAATAAACCTACATGGCTTCCACAACAACCTTTTTTAAATCTAGGTGTTAAAACAAGACTAATTTATGAACGTCTTAGAGCAAGATCAGAAATTTAATAGGTGTTCTGTAATACTATAGTTATTTGTGTTAAAAGATTTCATAAAAATAGGATTTTAAAATGAAAGTAAAAGCAGCAATTGCTTTTGAAAAAGCTAAACCTTTAGTAATAGATTATGTAGATCTTGAAGGGCCTAAAAAAGGAGAAGTTTTAGTTGAAATAAAATCTACAGGCGTGTGTCACACAGATGCATATACTTTATCTGGAGATGATCCAGAAGGTATTTTTCCATCAATACTAGGTCATGAGGGAGCAGGAATTGTTGTTGAAGTAGGTGAAGGAGTAACCTCTTTAAAAAAAGATGATCATGTTATACCTTTGTATACTCCTGAATGTCGTAAATGTAAGTTTTGTTTATCTGGTAAAACAAATTTATGCCAAGCGATCCGTGAAACTCAAGGTAAAGGATTGATGCCTGATGGAACTTCAAGATTTTCTTATAAAGGGAAAACTTTATACCATTATATGGGTACATCAACATTTGCAAATTATACAGTTGTTCCAGAAATTGCCTTAGCTAAAATACGAGAAGACGCACCTGCAAGTAAAGCTTGTTATATTGGTTGTGGTGTAACAACTGGTATAGGTGCTGTGATTAACACTGCTAAAGTTGAAGAGGGTACAACAACAGTTGTTTTTGGTTTAGGTGGAATTGGACTTAATGTTATTCAAGGATGTAAATTAGCTAAAGCAAGTGTAATTGTTGGTGTAGATTTAAATACAGAACGTAAGCAAATTGCAGAAAAATTTGGAATGACAGATTTTATTAATCCAAAAGATTATCCAGATAATAAATTACAAGAAAAAATAATTGAATTAACCAATGGTGGGGCTGATTATAGTTTTGAATGTATTGGTAACGTAAATGTAATGCGTCAAGCATTAGAATGTTGTCATAAAGGATGGGGTGAATCAATTATTATTGGTGTAGCGGGTTCTGGTCAAGAAATTGCAACTAGACCATTTCAATTAGTTACAGGAAGAGTTTGGAAAGGAACTGCTTTTGGTGGAGCAAAAGGAAGGACTGATGTTCCCAAAATTGTTGATTGGTATATGGATAAAAAAATTAATATAGATGATTTAATTACTCATGAGTTTGCTATTGAAGACATCAATAAAGCATTTGATTTAATGCATGAAGGTAAATCAATAAGAAGCGTGATTAATTTCTAAAAATGGAGTTAGTTGAAAAGCATCGATCCCACAACGGATCTCAAGAAGTTTACAAACATTTTTCCAATACAACAAATTGTATTATGCAATTTGCTGTTTATTTACCTGATAATAGTAAGGATTGTCCGTTATTATATTTTTTAAGTGGCATAACTTGTACTGAGCAAAATTTTATTCAAAAATCTGGATTTCAACAATTTGCCTCAAAAAATCAAATAGCTGTTGTTGTGCCTGATACTAGCCCTAGAGGAGAAGGTGTGCCAGATAATGAAGATTTTAAACTTGGTTTTGGAGCTGGTTTTTATCTGAATGCAACAAAAGAACCTTGGTCTAAAAATTATAGAATGTACGATTATATCACAAAAGAATTACCAGAATTAATATCAGATAATTTTCAATTTAGTAATTCAAAGATAGGAATTTTTGGTCACTCAATGGGTGGAGGTGGTGCTATTCAATTCGCACTTAAAAATGATTTGTATAAATCAGTTTCGGCTTTTTCACCTATATGCTCACTTTATAAGAGTACATTTTCAAAAGACATGTTTTCTAATTATTTAGATAATAATTCAGATGACTTAGATTTATACGACCCAATAACCTTGATAAAAAACTCTGATAAAAAATTTGAAAGTATCAAAATAGATGTTGGTTTAAATGATGATTTTTTAAAAGATCTTTATATAGATGATTTTATTAAAGTATGCAATGAAACAGGCCAAAAATTAATTTTATCTAAACACCCAGGTTATGATCATGGTTATTATTTTATTAATTCTTTTATAGAGGATCATATAAATTATCATGCTAATATTTTAAAAATGTAAATTAACTGATCTAATCTCTAAAGTTTACAAATTCAATTGGTAGACCAATATCAATTGCTTGTATTGCAGCTATAGCTTCTTGAAGATCGTCCCTTTTTTTTCCTTCAACTCTTAACTCTTCTCCTTGAATTTTAATTTGAACTTTAAGTTTTAATTTTTTAACTTCAGCAATAATTTTTTTAGCATTTTCTTGACTAATACCTTCCTTTAACTGACTGATTTGTCTAATTGTTGTGCCTGCAGCACTTTCTGAATTTTTAACTATTATTACTCTTGGATCTACTTTTCTTCTTATAAGGTGAACTTGTAATAGATCATTTACTTGTTTTAATTTTATTTCATCTGGAGCTAATGTTGTGATTGTTTTATCTTTTCTTTCAATTGAAATATTAAGTCCTTTAAAATCGTATCGGTTTGTAATTTCTCTTAAACAATTTGCAAGAGCATTATCAAATTCTGGATAATTAATCTTACTTATAACATCAAATGAAGGCATAAATTTTTTATATAATAATATATTTTTAAATAAGAGCAATCTCCATTATAATTGATTTAGAATCTTAAATTGTGAATAATATTTTTAAAATTATATTTTACAGTATCTTTCTTTTTAAATATTCTTATGTCATGGCTAATGAAGAAGCAAAATATGATGTTGTGAAATCAAATGATGTCTATGAGATTAGAAAATACTCTGATCGTTTAGCTATTCAAGCTGAAATTACAAATGGAAATAGTGGCTTTAGAAAACTTTTTAATTTTATTTCTGGTAATAATAAAAAAAATCAGAAAATTAAAATGACAGTGCCAGTTACAGTGATGGAAAAATCTGGAAATATGACTATGCAGTTTTATTTACCATCTAAATTTAATAAAAATAATATACCAGATCCCACTTCCTCTGATGTTGAGATAATTAATATAGAAGGAGGATATTATGCTGTGATAAGATATTCTGGTAGAGCATCAGAGAATAATTTTATTAAGCATAAAGATATTTTAGAAAGTGAATTATACAAGGATGGTATTGTTATAAAGAGCCCACCAATTGAAGCAACTTATAACAGTCCTTTTACACTTCCACTGATGAGAAGAAATGAAGCGATGTTTGAAGTAAGTTACTTTCCCAATCTTTCGTTACCGTTTTCTGTAACTAAATAGGTTTCATCCAAATTCATTGCTAAATTGTTGTCTGAGTCCAAAAGTATCATGTGTATGAAGAACAAATTGCCGTGTCTGATCGCATACGGATTGCGCGTGTATAACAGTGGCCAGTCCATACATAAGATTTTGACACAAACAAGTCCGCAATAGTCCAGACCAGTCCAATTGATTAGTAAAATAAATCTCTCTTAATGTTACCTTTAATTAACTATCTGAAATAAAGCTAAATTAATTTTTGTAAAACAAAACCGAATTAGTACCTAGTGGTAAATAAGATTGAAATATGTTCAGAATTTGTTAATTGTAAATGTAAAACAATCTTTATTTTTCCTTTTAATGAAAAAAAAAAATATTAAAATTGGAACCAATAAAAGTTTTGGAATAGTTTTTTTTTTATTTTTTTTAATAGTATCAATATTTCCTTTATTTAAAGATGGAGATATAAGAATTTGGTCTTTAATAATTGCTGTAATTTTTTTAATTTTGGGAATAGCAAACTCAAAAATTCTAACTCCATTAAATAAAATTTGGTTTAAATTTGGATTATTATTAGGTAAGTTAATTTCACCAATAGTCATGGGGATAGTTTTTTTTATTATTATTACACCGACATCTCTAATTATGAGAGTTTTAGGGAAGAATTTATTAAATTTAAAAAAAAATAATAAAAAAACTTATTGGATTGAAAGATCTAAAATTGCAAGTAAGATGAAAAATCAGTTTTAGTTATGGACTTTCTAAAAGAATTTTTGGAATTTTTAAAAGTTAGAAAAAAATATTGGCTAATACCAACTCTACTAGTTTTAGTATTATTTGGTGGATTGATTGTATTAAGTCAAGGTTCAGCTGTAGCACCATTTATTTATACAATTTTTTAAGTGAAAACTATTTTAGGTATCTCAGCATTTTATCATGACAGTGCTGCAACTATTCTTGTAGATGGTAAAATTATAGCTGCTGCTCAAGAAGAAAGATTCACCAGAAAAAAACATGACTCAAGTTATCCATTTAATGCAATTGAATTTGTTTTAAATTTTGCAGGACTTAAACTTCATGAAGTTAATCAAATTATTTTTTTTGAAAAACCCTTTTTAAAATTTGAAAGATTATTAGAAACTTATGTTGCTTTTGCTCCAAATGGTTTCAAATCGTTTTGTAGGGCAATGCCAGTCTGGCTTAAAGACAAACTCTTTCAAAAAAAAATGCTTTTTAATGAATTGAAAAGACATGATAATAAGTTTAATAATATTAAAAATATTTATTTTTCAGAGCATCACTTAAGTCATGCTGCAAGTGCTTTTTTCCCATCTCCATTTGAAGAAGCTGTGGTATTAACTGCTGATGGTGTTGGTGAATGGGCAACAACAACAGTTGCTATTGGCAAAGGAAACAACTTAGAAATTAAAAAGGAAATTCATTTTCCACATTCATTAGGGTTATTATACTCAGCATTTACTTATTACACGGGTTTTAAGGTGAATAGTGGTGAATATAAACTTATGGGCTTAGCACCGTATGGAAATCCTATTTATGAAGATAAAATAAAAAAAAATTTAATTGATGTAAAAGAAGATGGTTCATTTCATCTAGACCAATCATACTTTAATTATGCAACTGGTTTAACGATGACCAATAAAAAATTTGAAAACTTATTTGGCCAAAGAGTTAGAGACGCTAAACATGAAAAACTAACCCAATTTCACATGGATGTAGCCGCATCTATTCAAAAAGTTACTCAAGATATAATGATTAAGCTTATAAAATCTTTAAAAGAAGAATTTAATATATCAAACCTATGTTTGGCTGGCGGCGTTGCTCTTAATTGCGTTGCTAATGGAAAAATATTAAAAGAAAAAATATTTGATAATATTTGGGTACAACCTGCTGCAGGTGATGCAGGGGGATCCTTAGGTGCTGCTCTATCTTTATGGCATATTGATCAAAATAATCCTAGAACAATTCATTGTGAAGATAGTATGCAGGGATCTTATCTAGGACCAAAATACTCACAAAAAGAAATTGAAGAACAGCTTGATAAAGCTGGCGCAAAATATCAAATTTTTAAAGATGAAGAATTATTAGATAAAACTGCTACAGATTTATCAAAAGAAGAAGCAATTGGATGGTTTCAAGGAAGAATGGAATTTGGTCCGCGTGCACTTGGTGGAAGATCTATCTTAGGTGACCCAAGATCAGAAAAAATGCAAAAGAATTTAAATTTAAAAGTTAAATATAGAGAAAGCTTCCGTCCCTTTGCGCCATCAATATTAAAAGAAGATTTATCAGAGTGGTTTGATATTAATGTAGACACCCCATACATGTTAATGGTTGCAAATATTAATAAAGACAAAACCATCAAAATGACTGAAGATCAAAAAAATTTATTTGGAATAGATAAACTAAATGTAAAAAGATCAGAAATACCAGCTGTTACTCACGTTGATTATTCTGCAAGAATACAAACTGTACATGAAAAAACTAATGAAAAATTTTTTAGATTGATCAAAAAATTTAAGGATAAAACAAATTATCCAATTCTTGTAAATACGTCTTTTAATATTAGAGGAGAGCCAATAGTTAACACGCCATTAGATGCATTTAACTGTTTTATGGGCACAGATTTGGATAAATTAGTCATTGGCAATTGTTATCTTGATAAAGATAATCAAAATCCATCATTAAAAAAAGACTACAATAATGAGTTTGAATTAGATTAATTACAAATCATGAATATTGTTAACGATAACTCTTGTTCTTGGTTAAATGATAATTTTTTAAAAGATCTTTATTTCGATGATTTTATAAAAGTGTGTGATAAGACAGGTAAATATTACTTGTAGCAAAACATTTGGTTTATGATCATGGTTATTATTTTATTAATTCATTTATTGAGGAACATATAGATTATCATGATTCAATTTTAAAAAATTTAAATTGATTTAACTTATCTCAAAAGCTTACAAATTCAATTGTAAGAGGATTACCAAGTTCTGGATAATTAATTTTACTGATCACATCAAATGAGGTATCTATTTTTTTTATAATGTTATATTTTAATAATTCTTGTAATAATTAACCAAAAAAAAAATTAAATTTAGAGTTAAGTAATAACTTTATGATACGAAAAAAATTTTTTAAATACCTGATTTATATAGGCATTTTAACTATATTAACGTTAACTTTATCAGAAGTTTTTCTTCGAACTATTTATGGTGGTCAACAAACTGCATATTTTAATCATGAAAACAGCAATGTACCTAAGCACAGATACGATGGTATATTTTTTTCTAAGTTGTTTGATGAGTATGGATTTAGGAAGTCATCATTTTCTTGCCCAAGTGATAAAAAAAATCTTAAAGTTCTTCTTGTCGGAGACTCGAACATTGCTGCTGTATGGTTAGAAAATAATGAGGAACATTTTGGTTCGAAAATTATTAAAAATTCAATTAATAAATTTCAATGTTTGGCAGTGGACACTTTTGGTGTCAACGGTCTTGGTCCAACAGAATTAATTTATGCAATTGAACATTACACAAGCATAAGAAAATATGATTATGTAATATTTAATATTTTTGCTGACAATGATTTGTCGGATATTGTTAGGTCAAATATAAGAGTTAATAAAGATGTTGATCAATATAACTATTGTTATATAAAAAGAAATTTTATTAATAACTTGAAAATAACAAGAGTAATAAGAAAAATTTCTTTCAATATTTTTGGAATAAATTTACCATTTACTGGTGAACAATCATCTAAAAATAAACCGTCCAACTGCTTGAGCTCAACGAGAAAAGGTTTAACATTCAAAGCTAGTTATTTAAAAGATTATGCTGATGAAGACTTTAAAATATTTAAAAAAGGGTTGAAACAACCATATAACATTGGCAGTAGATATGATATTGAATTTGCAGCTCAGTTAAATACTGAATTAGAACAATTTGTAACTTCAGAATTAATTGCTATAGATAATTTTTTTTATGAGCTTAGCCAAGAGAGAGAATTTAACGGACTTTATTCAATTATTCCATCTAAATATGATGTGGTAGATATTACTGAAGGTCATGGTACTGACTATAAAAATTATTTTAAAACTAATTTCAAAAAATACCGAGAGCTCAATTTAATTAATTTTATTGAACAGAACTTAAAAAATTTTTCGACCATAAATTATTTTCAACTTTTTACAGATTGTGATAATTGCTATTATACTTACAATAATCATTGGACAACGATTGCTATGGAAAAAGCATCAAACGTAATTATTAATCATATAATAAACCATGCTAAATCAACAATGTAGATATTTTAAAAAACTGGCTTGAATATTTTGATGAATTAAATCTTAGTGTTCATCACTTAAAATAACTATCAAAAATCTTGCCTTAGACTTTTTTATTATCAAGAAAATTGATTAAAAATTTCCAAACGTTAAATTGTGATATGTAATATTATTTATTAAATTTTTTACCACTAAAGTTTTTTAAACCTAAATTTTTGAAATAAATATTTAGGATAATATCTAAGGTAATTTCTAAATTTTTTTACTTCAATGTTAGTAAATTTTAATTTTCTTTAATTAATCTTATAAAATTTTATTAAAAATGAACAAGCTTATAAAATAAAAATAGCTTTTTATAAGGTCACTAAGTCTAGTTTTTGCTTACCTAATCTTTCATTACCATTCTCTGTAACTAAATAGGTTTCACCTAAATTCATGGCTAAATTACTATCTGAATCCATCAATATCATGTGCATGAAGAAGACATTACCTGGAGTTATCACATACGGATTACCAGTGTAAAGCATTGGCCAGTCCATCCAATTTGGTGAGAAAGTTGAACCTAAAGAATAACCACAAGCATTCATTCTTGCTTTATTAAAACCTAAATCATCAAAAGTTTTAGCATGAGCATCGAATACATTTCCAGCAGTTTTACCTGGAACTAAAGTTTTTACACAATTTGTTAACGCATCAACACAAGCTTCATGCATCTTAATATGTTTTGAGTCTGCTTTTCCAATAGGAATAGTTCTAAACATTGCTGAATGATAATGTTTAAAAGTTCCTGCCCATTCCAAACTTAATTGATCAGTATCAGATAAATTTCTTTTCTCTGCTTGATATCTACAAAGTAAAGCATTGTCTCCAGAACCAATTATATATTCATTAGCAGGATAATCTCCGCCACCTTCAAGAACTGCTTTTTGCATTTCTGCTAAAATTTTTGCTTCACTTGCACCAGCTTTAGTGTGTTTCCAAGCTTCATCAAGCGCTCTATCAGCAAGTTCAGCGGCTTTTTTTACATAAACCAATTCTTCATCTGATTTAATTACTCTTAATTTAGTTATCAATTCAGATTGATCTTCAACATTGCAATAATTTTCTAAAGTTTTATTTAATCTTAAAGCATTACGTCCAGTCATCCCGTATGCTTCATACTCAACTCCAATTTTTTTATCTTTTAAATCAAGCTCATTTAATATTTTTTTAAGATCATCTGTAGGATTTATTCCATCTTGATCAACCCAAATTCTAATGTCTTTAATATTAGATGTATTCTGTGCTTGTCTTAAGTCAGGTGTACGCGTTAAAAGAATGATGTTTCCTTTTTGATCCAAAATAAGAGTTTGAAAAAAAACATATCCAAAAGTGTCATATCCAGTAAGCCAATACATAGACTCTTGTCTAAACATTAAAAGAGCGTCTAAATTTTGCTCTTTCATAGAATTTAAAACATCTTGTTTTCTTTTTGAAAATTCTTCTGTTGAAAAATGTAATCCCATTAACGGATTATAGCTTTTGCTGAACCTAATTTATCAATTTTTCCATAATACAGTCCTTTACCAAGAATCGGAACTACCCCAACAGTTGATCCAGTAAAGACATAAAAGTCTTTATTTAAATCAACTTTATCTTTCCTTAGCTTATTGAGAACAAATTTTAATGAATTAAGAGGGCTTATGTAAACAGCTCCTGTGTTCCCTGAAACAGTCTGACTTATCTTTTTGTTTGAAATAATTGTTTTAAGATTACCTATATTAATTTTTTTATAATTTTTCTTTTTACCAATTAAAAATTTAACGTTTGCACCAAAATCACTAGCTAAATCACCAAAGGATTTAAGACCTTTTTTCTTTTGTCTATAACCAACTACCTCAATACATGGCGCCATATGAGTAATATATTTTGATATATTTTTCAAAGTTATTGCACCTTTAGATGAGAAGAATTGTTTTTTAATTAAATAACAAACTTCCAGCTCAATACCCAAAGTGAATTTATTAATTTTTACTTTTTGACCACTTTTTAAAAAATTTCTTTTATAAATTGATGCATAAAACGGCTCTTTTTCTTTTAATTTTTTCATTACAGGAATTCCTGTTCC
The DNA here is from genome assembly GCA_003282975.1 of Pelagibacteraceae bacterium AG-325-C10. Taxonomy (GTDB): domain Bacteria; phylum Pseudomonadota; class Alphaproteobacteria; order Pelagibacterales; family Pelagibacteraceae; genus Pelagibacter. The sequence goes on along the minus strand of QBYD01000013.1, from coordinate 3,726 downwards.
ACCAGCCTTAAATCCAATAACAGGTTCTTTAATTTTACTTTCGCATAATTTTCTAAACTCATCTGCGTTAGTAAGTTTTTTGGTGATCTTTTGAGGCAATGGAGAAATTATCTTATTTTTTAAAAATGCATTAACAAGTCTATCTGAAATTTTATTTTTTAAATTTTTATTCATTAAACTTTTTTATTTCAATACAGACATTGGATCAAGTCTTGTTTGAAACCAATTAATTCTAAAATCAAGATGTGGTCCAGTGGATCTTCCTGTTGAACCAACTGTACCTATAATATCTCCCTGATTAATTTTATCATCAACTGAAACTAAAATATTTTCTAAGTGAGAATATATAGTTGAAATTCCATGACCATGATCCATAATGATAGTGCCACCCGTATAATATAAATCATCTTCTGCCATAGTGACAATTCCAGCTGCAGAAGATTTAATCATGGTTCCTTGTTTCGCCGCTATATCTATACCGTAATGAGGCCACTTTGGTTTACCGTTTAAAATCCTTTGGCTACCATATACGCCACTAATAATTCCTTCAACCGGCATAATAAATTTATCTTTAAAGAAATTTAAATCAGAATTTATTGCTCTTGCTTCACCAATCGCATTGTTTTCTTTTTTAATTCTTTTATACACTGACTCTGGTGGAGTAACTTTACTTTCTTCAAGTCCATCAATTCTTTGAATATTATATTTTCTTTTCAATACTTTTTTTGTGATAACAGTTTTTTTACCATCTATTATTTTAGTAAACGTTAAGTCAAATTTTCTATCTCTATCGATACCAAAAACAAAAAAACCATCTTTTGATACTTTAACCTCTTTTTTACCTACTAGAATTTTAGCATTAGGATTTGTTGAACCTAAAATAAAATAACCTTGTAAAAATTTTCCTTGGAATTCAATTGCTTGAAGTTGTGATGGTACAAAAATTAAAAATACGATAATAAATCTATAAATTATTGAGCAGTCCATCCGCCATCTATAATTATTGATGTTCCTGTAATCATTGACGAAGCTGAGGATGCTAAGAAACAAACTGATGTTGCTACATCACTTTCAGATGCGAGTTTTGACATTGGAATATTTCCTAAAGCTAATTTCTTAAATTTCTTATTTTTAAAAAAGTTTTTAACCATTGGTGTTGCTACAAATGTTGGGGCAACAGTATTCACTCTAATGTTTTTCTTTGCTAATTCTACTCCCATTCCTTTGGTCAATCCTTCTATACCAAATTTTGTCATGTTATAAACATTTCGACCACTCATACCAACATGACCTAATTGAGAAGAAATATTTATTATTGATCCTGGTCTTTTTCTATTTTTAAGCATTTTTTTTACTACTAATTGAGCAACATTAAATGCAGCTTTAAGATTTAAATCTACCAAATAGTTCATACTTTTTTGTTTTATTTTTTCAAATGGTTCAGGAATATTGGTTCCAGCATTATTAACCAATACGTCTATGATTTTTATTTTTTCTATTTTTTTTCTTAAATCTTCAAAATTCATTACATCGCAATGAATTTTAATAATTTTACCTTTTATTTTTTTTATTTCTTTTTCCAATTTGTATAAATCAGATGATGTTCGACTTAGAGCAATTACTGTTGCTCCAGCTTCAGCTAATGCTATTGCACAAGCTCTACCTAAACCTTTACCTGCTCCAGTTACGAGAGCATATTTATTTTTTAAACTAATTTTTTGTAAATACATTATAAGAATAATATTTTAATATCTGTGTAAATCAACTCAACAGCTACTAACAAAATTGCAATTAAACCAGCCCAAGCAATCCACTTATATTCTTTGATCCATTTAGATATTAAACTTGCTGCAGTTGCCATTAAAACGATTGATAAAACTAAACCAAAAATTAATAGTGTATAATGATCTCCAGCTGCACCAGCTACACCTAAGACATTATCCAAACTCATAGTAAAATCTGCAAGCAGAATAGTCCAAATAGCCTTTAAAAAGTTTGAATTATCAACTTTAATATCACTCTCATCCTCTGAACCTTTGATAACATCTACATAGAGTTTATAGACTATATAGAGCAGTAATAACCCTCCAATTAATCGAAGACCTGTAATCTGTAATAAATAAGCAGTAAGCAGTGTTAGTATAATTCTTAAAATAACTGCTCCGCCAATTCCCCAAAAAATAATTTTCTTTCTTTGTTCAGCTGGAAACTTGGAAGCAACCATTCCAATTATAATTGCATTGTCACCCGCAAGTACCAGGTCAATAAATATGATTTGACCTAAAATAGCTAATTGTTCTGGAGAAATTAATTCTGCAAACATTTATTGCCCTAATATCATATCTGCACCTTTTTCTGCAATCATTATTGTTGGTGCATTAGTATTACCAGAGGTTATATTAGGCATTATTGATGCATCGATCACCCTAAGATTTTTTATTCCTTTAACTTTTAATTTTTCATCAACAACAGACATATCATCTTGGCCCATTTTACAAGTTCCAACAGGATGAAAAATAGTTTGGGCATAATTAGAAGCTTCTTTAACTAATTCTTCATCATCATTAATACTTATTCCTGGTCTATACTCTTCAGGTGCATACTTTTTAAAAGTTTGAGATTCTAATATAATTTTCCTAGTTAATTTAAGACCTCGAGCAGCTACCATTCTATCATGATCAGTTGATAAATAATTTTGTTTAATTTTTGCGTAAGTTCTCGTGTCTTTATCAACGATACTAACATGTCCTCTACTAGTAGGTCTTATATTTGAAACAGTTGGAGTAAATGCGTGAAAGTCATGATTTTTAGTAGCTCCCAATGTATCCATGCTCATTGGTTGAACATGCCATTGTAAATCTGGTAGTTCTAATGAAGGATCACTTTTTGCAAACATACAAAGTTGACTTGCTCCCATAGTCATTGGACCAGATCTTTTAAATATGTACTCTAAACCAATCATTAAATTTCCTAATAAACTATTTATTTTTTTGTTAAGTGATTTAAGACCATTAATTTTATAAATTGGTCTTAACATCAAATGATCATGTAAATTTTCTCCAACACCATTTAAATTTTGTATAGTTTCAATACCTAGATTTTTTAATTTTTCATGATTTCCAATACCGGATACTTGTAAAATTTGAGGTGAACCTATTGCACCAGAAGATAGAATTATTTCTTTATTAGCTTCAACTTTTTTTACTTCATTATCAACCCAAAACTCTACTTCTTTAGCTAATTTATTTTCAAAATTAATTTTTTTAATATGTGCATTAGTAATTATCTTTAAATTTTTTCTATGTTTTACAGGGTTTAAATATCCAACTGCAGTACTACATCTAAAACCATCTTTTTGTGTTACTTGAAAATAACCACATCCATGATTGTCACCTGTATTAAAATCTTTTGTTTTTGGAATGCCAAATTCTTCTGCTGCATTTTGAAATTCATCTAAAAGTGGAAGGTGTATTCTTTGATCTGAAACTGCTAAAGGCCCACCAATACCATGAAATTCACTCTTACCTCTTTCTTGATTTTCAGCTTTTATAAAATAAGGTAATACATCATCCCAACCCCAACCAGTATTACCTGATTGTCTCCAAAGATCATAATCTCGATGCTGTCCTCTTATATATAGCAATCCATTAATTGAGGAGCTACCCCCTAAAGTTTTTCCTCTTGGATACCTAATTGAAATGTTATTCATACTTTCATCTGGCTCAG
>QBYD01000012.1 GCA_003282975.1 Pelagibacteraceae bacterium AG-325-C10 | reverse complement strand
GCATCTGTTGGTCTTATGTTTTTATTATTTGTAGGACTATTTTATTTAAATGAGGGTTTTGCCTTTGATACTTTGTTCTGGAGTTGGTTGTTTAGATACATTCATGTTGTAGTAGCGATTATGTGGATTGGTTTACTTTGGTATTTCAATTTTGTTCAAATACCAAATATGGCTAAAATTCCTGATGAACAAAAACCAGCTATTGGTAAAGTAATTGCACCGGCTGCATTATTTTATTTTAGATGGGCTGCTGCATTTACGGTTTTATCTGGACTATTATTAGCTTTATTTAATGGTTATTTGCATGATGCCATGACATTTAGTATTGGATCAGGTATACCAAAACACACAGCAATAGGTATTGGCATGTGGCTTGGAATTATTATGGCATTTAATGTTTGGTTTGTAATTTGGCCAAATCAAAAAAGAGCTTTAGGAATTGTCGATTGTGATCCAGATTTAAAAGCTAAATCAGCAAAAACCGCAATGTTGTTTTCAAGGACAAATACTCTGCTTTCTCTACCAATGTTATTTACAATGGTAGCAGCTCAAAACCTTTATTAATTTTATTTTTCGTTATCTTCTCTAAGAACTGTTTTTTGAGATACTCTCAATCTTACTAGCACTGTATTAGCTATATAAATTGAAGAATATGTTCCAAATATAACTCCAAGTATCATTGCTAATGAGAACCCTTTTAAAATCTCTCCGCCAAAAAAATAAATAGCTAGTAAAGCAAGCAATGTAGTAGCAGAAGTAATTATTGTTCTAGATAATGTTTCATTAATTGAGATATTTGTAAGTTCGAAAATTTTAATGTCAGAATATTTTCTCAAATTTTCACGCACACGATCAAAAATTACCACAGTATCATTCATAGAATAACCAACTATTGTTAAAACTGCTGCAATTATAGATAGATTAATTTCTAAACTAAATAATGAAAACACACCTAATGTAACTATGACATCATGAAATAACGCTAGTATTGCACCTAAACTGAATTGCCATTCAAATCTTATCCAAATATAGAACAGCATTGCAGCTAATGATAATGAAATTGCGATAACACCAGACTTTAATAATTCAGAGCTGACCTTCGGACCAACATTTTCAACTCTTCTAAAGTTAAAATTATTACCAAATGACTTATCTAAATTTATCTTAATTTCTTCAATTATATTTTTTTTGTTATCTTTATTTTCAAACTTAATTAAATAATCTGTATCATTACCAAATTTTTTAACAGATACATCTCCTAAATCCATCTGACTAAATTTATCTCTAAGTGAACTTACATTTATTTTCGTATCTATAGATCTAAGTTCGATTAAAGTTCCACCTTTAAAATCAATACCAAAATTAAGACCTTTAAAGATCAATAGAACTAATGAAACAATAATTAATAATGAAGAGACAACATTAAAATGATTGTAATATTTGTTAAAAGAAATCATTAAATTAACTTCTCCTTATCTCTATTTTTAGACACGTAAAGACTAGTAAATAACCTCGCTATAAAATAAACTGAAAAAAGAGTGGTAAAAATTCCTACACCAAGAGTTACTGAAAAACCTTTTACAGGTCCAGAACCCATAAAGAAAAGTATTATTGCTGCTAGTAAAGTTGTTATATTTGCATCAATAATAGCAGTTCTAGATTTTGTATAACCACTATCAAAAGCTACAATATTATTATTTTCATCTCTTAATTCTTCTTTAATTCTCTCAAAAATTAGTACGTTTGCATCTACAGCCATACCAACTGTCAATATTATTCCAGCAATTCCAGGCAAAGTTAATGTTGCTTCAAATAAAGTTAATATACCAAGTAAGATAAATAAATTTATTATCAAAGTTACATTAGTGATTAATCCAAAAACTCTATATTTTACAAACATAAAAATTATAACTAAAAGAAAACCTATAGCTAAAGCAATCATACCTGCGTTTATTGAGTCTTGTCCCAAATCTGGTCCAACTGTTCTTTCTTCAATTATATTTAGAGGCGCTGGTAATGCTCCTGATCTTAATAATAAAGCTAAATCTGTAGCAGTTTGAAAAGTAAATCCTCCACTAATTTGACCTGATCCACTTGCAATTGTATCTCTAACAACTGGTGCACTTATAATTTTGCCATCTAAAACTATTGCTAATTGTTTACCAATCCCAGTTGAAGTTGCCTTACCAAATCTCTTTGCTCCTACCCTATCAAGTGAAAAAGATACTATTGTTTGGTTTGTTTGAGTATCCATTTTAGGTTGAGCATCTAAAAGATTATCTCCACTTATTATTATTCTCTTACTTACTGTTGCTTCATCAATACCATCTTCAAATTTAAGTTTTTCAACTCCAAAACTGTCATTATTATCGTTAGTTACAAATCTAAAAGTTAAATTAGCAGTTTTTCCTAATAAAGATTTAATCCTCATTGGATCATCTAATCCAGGCAACTCAACTAAGATACGATTATTGCCTCTTTTTAAAATATTCGGTTCATTAGTTCCAACTTCATCAATTCTTCTTCTTACAATTTCAATAGCTTGATCTTGTGAAGAGGTTTTGAGAACTATTAAGCCTTGTCTTGAAAAATTTAATTTAAAATTAAGACCAGTGTCTTCAATTTCTAATTGGTGAGATTTAAATCTTGGATAATAGGGATTTATATCACTATTTTCATCTGTAAATGTATCAATGATAGTTTGTTTATTTTTTTCTAAGACGTTGAAATAGATATTTTGATTTTCAATCTTGATATTATTTATCTTAATATCTTTTTCCTTAAAATAATTTCTAATACTGGTTGTTAAGTTTTGAAGTTTTTGTTCTATAACTGGAGTATTATCAATCTCCAATAACAAATAAGATCCACCTTGAAGATCCAGACCCAAATTTATCTTTTTATCAAAAAAACTATCATCAAATTTAAATAAATTAGATGAAGCAATTAAAACAAATAAAAGTGAAAAAAAAGTAATAAATAAAATTCTTAACTTTGAAAAATAAAGCACTTTATCTAAAAATTATTATTTCTTAACTTCTTGTGGATTGCCTTGAAGAGCTTGAATACCAGTAGCTTTAACTATTTCAACTTTAACATTGTCAGCTATTTCAACTTCAACTTTGTCATTATCAATTAATCTTTCTACAGTACCAGTGATACCTCCAGAAGTAATTACTTTATCACCTCGTTTAAGTCCTTCAACCATAGCTTTATGCTCTTTTACTTTTTTTTGCTGTGGTCTGATTAAGAAAAAATAAAAAATTACAAAAATTAAAATTAGCGGTATAAATTGTCCTATTCCTGAACCTTCCATAAATCTCCTTATAAATTAGCTGAATTCTTATACTATCTTATTGATTAAAACAACTTTATTTGAGTGAAATTATTTCTAAATTATTCATGTATGGTCTCAGTACATCAGGAACAATTATTGAGCCATCTTTTTGTTGATAATTTTCTAATACAGCAATAAGAGTTCTACCAACAGCTAAACCACTACCGTTTAAGGTGCCAACAAATACAGTTTCTTTATTTTCATTTTTGTATCTTGTTTTCATTCTTTGAGCTTGAAATGTTGAACAAGAAGAACAAGAAGAAATTTCACGATATCTATTTTCTGACGGAAGCCAAACTTCTATATCATATGTTTTTTCAGCACTAAAACCCATGTCACCAGAACATAATATAATCTTTTTATATGGAAGTTTTAATTTATCAAGAATGTCTGTAGCACAGTCAGTCATTCTTTCTAATTCTTTTAAACAATTTTCCTTTTCAACAATACTTACCATTTCAACTTTATAAAATTGATGCTGTCTAATCATGCCTTTGGTATCTTTACCGTAGCTTCCTGCTTCTTTTCTAAAACACGGTGTTGAAGCAACAAATCTCATTGGAAGATCTTTCTTATCTATGATTTTGTCTTTGACAATATTTGTTAGAATAACTTCTGCAGTAGGAATTAAAAACTTTCTATCTGAACCTTGATCAAATTTTATTTCAAATTGATCATTTTCAAATTTTGGAAGCTGTCCTGTGCCAAACATTGCATTATCAGAAGCTATCAAAGGTGGAGAAATCTCTTGATATTCATTTGTGTTGATATGTATATCAAGCATAAAATTTGATAGTGCTCTTTCTAGTAATGCTAGCTTATCTTTTACAAAAACAAATCTAGAACCTGTTGTTTTAGTGGCAAGATCAAAATCTAGCATGTTTAATGCTTCACCTAATTCGTAGTGAGTTTTTGGTTTAAAATCAAAATTTGTTATTTCACCTGATTTTGATATTTCAACATTATCATTCTCATCATTGCCTTCAGGAACATCAGTATGTGGTATATTAGGTATGTTTGATAAAATTTTATCTAGTTCAATCTTTATATTTTTTTGATTTTCAGTAACTTTTCCTAATTCAACAGATATTTCTTTAGATTTTGCAAACATACTTTCATCTTTAGATTTCGAAATATCTTTTTTTTCTTTTTCTAGAGACTCTTTTTTTTGAATTAAGTTTCTATTTTCTTCATCTAATTTTTGTAAATTTTCAAAATCAATATTAGTGGATCTGTTTTTTAAAGATTTAGCAAAAGCAGAAAAATCATTTCTAATATCTTTTAAATTATGCATCTGTTTTTTCTAGATTCTTATTCTCTATAAATTTTACTGAAAATATTGATAATTCATATAAAATTAATAAGGGTATAGCTAATCCAATTTGAGTTATAGGATCAGGTGGCGTTAATAAAGCTGCAGCTGCAAAAATTATTACAACTACATATTTTCTTCTTTCTCTTAAAAAATCACTATCTACGATCCCTACTCTTGCTAATAAACTTAATACAACAGGTAACTGAAAGCTTATTCCAAAAGCAAAAATTAATTTCATTACAAGTGATAAATATTCATTTACTTTAGCCTCAAGTTGGATTGGCAAACTAGTAGAAAGACCTGTACTTTCAAACGATAGAAAAAACTTAATTGCAAGTGGCATAATCAAATAATAAACAAGCATGCCACCAAGAAAAAATAATATTGGTGTTAATATTAAGTAAGGTAAAATTGCAATTTTTTCATGCTTATATAATCCAGGTGCGATAAATTTCCATATTTGCATCAGTATGTAAGGACAAGTAACAAAGAAAGCGGTAAAAAATGAAACCTTTAAATAAGTTAAAAAAGTTTCTTGAAGTGCAGTAAATATAAGTCTTCTATCTGATCCATCATCTTTTACAGCTTGTGCATAAGGATCTACTAAAAACCCATAAATATGTTCGGCAAAAAAATAACAACCGATAAAAAAAATAATAAGAAATATAAAACTATTTATAAGTCTTTTTCTTAATTCAGTTAAATGGCTTACAAAGCCACCTTCATTTTCTTCATTATTCATCTTCTTTAATATCTTTTTTTATTTTATTGTTGTTTGTTTCATCATCAATATCAATATTAGAAACTTCATTTTGTATGTTGTTCACATATCTTTTTGCAGTTCCAATCCAAGAACCTACTTTTTTTAACATTACTGGAAAATCTTTTGGTCCCAAAATAACTATAGCAATAACAACAACTATTAATATCTCAAACCAACCAATAGTAGGCATGTGATTTAATTTTTATTTTCTGAGTCTTTATTTTCGTCGGAAATATTTTTTGGCTCTGACTCATCAGTTATATCTGATGCCATTCCCTTTTTGAAACTTTTAATACCTTTAGCAACATCTCCCATTAAACTAGATATTTTTCCTCTACCAAATAATAAGACTACTAATATTACAACAATTGCTATTTGCCAAATTCCTATGCTCATAAAATCTTATAACCTTTTTATGGATAATTTAAAAGTTACTTTTTTATTATTCTTTATCTTCAGTATCAAGAGTACTATTTAACATTTCATCAATATTGGAATAGATATCTTCTTTCTTTTCATCCTGTTTTTCTTTAAAGAATTTTCCTGTTCCAAAAATAGCATTATCTATACTTGAACTATCAATCAATCCAGCAGCACCTAATTCATCTACTGTTGGCAAATCAGAAAGTTTTTGCAAATTAAAATGACTTAAAAATTCATCTGTAGTCATATATTGTATAGGTTTACCCGGTACCTCTTTACGACCTCCTGGTTTGACCCAATTGAGTTCCATTAAAATTTCCAAGGTATTAGTTCCAAAAGCTACTCCTCTAATTTCTTCAATCTCCGCTCTTGTTACAGGCTGATGATAAACAATTATAGCTAACGTCTCTACAGCTGCTCTTGATAATTTTTTTTCAACAGTCTTTTCCTGTGACATTAAATTTGAAAGTTTTGGAGATGTCCTAAAAGACCATTTATTTTTGATGCAAACTAAATTTATTCCTCGATTAGAATATTCATTTTGTAACTTTTCTAGTGATTTAACTACATTTGATTTTTTTGAGACTTTATTTTCAATTGTATCCACATCCAATGGTTCAGCAGCAGCAAAAATTATAGCTTCGATCTCTTTTTCTAAGTCAGTTAACTTAGAAGGAAAATTAACTACATTATCTTTGATTAATTTTTCTTTTTTAATCATTTATTTTTTTAATATAAATATCTCCATATAATTTTTCTTGTTTTATCGAAATATTACCTTCTTTAACAAGCTCTAATGATCCAGAAAAAATTCCAGCTTTGCCAGTTTTTTTATTTTTTGATCCATCCTTAAATGCTCGAGGTATCAAATCATCGATATTTTTCCAATCAATTAATTTACCAAAAAATTCTTTAATTGTTTTGATGCCATCCTCAGTTGTAAAAACAGGTAGTTTTGGAATGTTTATTCTTTGAAAGTCTTTAGTCATTATAATTGATGAATATGCTTTTAATAATTCAAACATAGTTAAATTATATTCAGAACTATAAATTGACCTTATATTACCTTTTATGCCTCTAGTTCTAATCTCTCTACCCAATCTTTTTCTTTTGAGCATTTGATCTGATAGTAATCTGATTAATTCTAATTTTTTAAGTTGTAATTTTAATTTATCAGCAACTTCTTGAACTTTAAATTCTTCTTCAGGATCTCCAGGTAATAATAATTTAGATTTTAGATAAGCAAGCCAAGTAGCCATTAATAAATATTCTGAAGCAATTTCTAAATTTAAATCTTTTTCTCTAGTAATATATTCGTGAAATTGATCTGCTAGTTTAGTTATTGAAATTTCTTCTAAATCAACTTTTTGTGCTTTAGCTAAATCTAAAAGTACATCTAAAGGACCACTGTAATTATTTATATCAACATTAAATAATACAGAATCAGACTCAGACATACTTAGATATTAACTTAAAATTTTATAAAATTGTGATGTTTTTTTAATTATAAAACTACTTATCAAGGGTGTGTTATTAGCAACAATCGTCATTTCTTTTTGATTACCATTACAATGTAAAACAATGTTACAACCTGCTTTAAAAGCTTTAACAGTCTTCGTTTTCATATCTTCTTTTAAACTTTTCATAGATAGGTCGTCAGAAATAAGAATATTTTTAAATCCAATTTTCCTTCTAATATATTGAATTACTTTTTTGGAATGAGTTACTGTGTTGTGTTTATCTAATTTTTCATAAATGACATGAGCAGTCATTGCAAAATAGCATGCTTTATTTTTAAAAGGATAAAAATCATTTTTTTCTAGATATTTGACAGTTTTTTTAACTATCGGTGTAAAACTGTGACTATCAACTTTAGCCAATCCATGACCAGGAATATGTTTAATTACAGTACCAACTGAGTTTTTATGAAAAAGTTTGATACATAAATCTCCTATTTTAAAAACTGTATTTTTATTTTTAGAAAAAGATCTATCGCCAATAATGTTACTTGCACCTTTGACTCTTAGATCCAGAATTGGAACGGTATTTATATTAGACCCAATTAATTTTAGTAAATATGAAGTTTTATCAACAAATAATTTATAAAATATATTAAAGTTTTTTTTATTTTTTTTATAAAGACCTCCGAAGTACTCTGATGTTAAGTTATCAAATGATATTATCTTATTTAATCTATTGACCCTACCACCTTCCTGATCAATTAATATTGGATAATTTTTATCCTTAAAAATTTTTTTAATATTATCTGTAAGAGTTTTTGTTTGATTAATGGATTTAATATTCCTTGAAAATAAAATAACGCCCCAAGGCTTATGTTTCTTTAAGAAAATTTTTTCATTATTAGATAATTTATAAGATTTTAAGCCAACAATAAAAGCCTTTCTATTGCTAATCATTTTCTAAAAGTTTCCAAAAATTAAATTTCTTTTTCTTTTTTTTGTTAGTTTGATTTACGTATTCAATTATATCTTGGGTATCACTTTCTAAAATGGGTAAATTTTTTGAATAAATCTTTATTTTTTCTTTAATATTGTTATGTGACCGGTAGGATTTTTTAATATTTTGATCAGAGAAATAATATCTTCCTGTAAAAAATAGAAATATTCCAATAATTAGAATGAATATTAAATATTTAATTTCTTTTAACATTACATTTTATCTGGTGTATCAACACCTACGATAGACATACCTGATTTAATCACATTTGAAATCGCTTTTAAAAATACTAACATGTCAGGTGAGATCTCTTTTTGATCATTAATAAATCTTTTTTCTGGCTGTTGTTTTCCTAAGTTCCAATATGAATGAAATTCTGAAGCAAGTTCATATAGATAAATTGGTATACGATGTGGTTCAAGTTTATTACTTGCTGCTTCAATACATTTTGGCCATTCAGAAACTTTTTTTAATATTTTAATTTCATCGTCTGAATATTCAAATGAATAATTATCAATATCTATACTTGAGTTTAAATCTTTATTTAGATGTCTAAAAACAGATGAAATCCTTGCATAACAATATTGAACATAATAAAGAGGATTATCTTTTGATTTTTCTTTAACAGCATCAAAATCGAAATCTAGTTCTACATCACTACTTCTATTAAGCATTATAAATCTCGTAGCATCTTTTCCAACTTCTTCGATTAAGTCATCAACAGTAATATAGTCACCTTTTCTTTTAGACATTTTAAAAGGTTTTTTATCTTTGATTAGTTTTACGAGTTGGCTTACTTTACAAATTAATTTTCCTTTGATGCCTGATATAGCTTCTACAGATGATGAAATTCTTTTAATATAACCAGCATGATCAGCGCCAAGTATATTAATTAGATAATCAAAATTTCTATCAACTTTATTTTTATGATATGCAACATCACTTGCAAAATAAGTCCAACTACCATCAGATTTTTGTAATGCTCTATCTTTATCATCGCCAAAATCTGTTGATTTAAACAACAATTGTTCTCGTTCTACCCAATTTTCATTATCTTCACCAGCAGGTGCTTTAATTTTACCTTTGTATACAAATTTACTAGCTTCTAAAAATTTAATTACTTCTTCTACTTCATTATTAACAACTATATTCTTTTCACTTACAAAATTATCATGATTAATTCCCAAACTTTTTAAATTTTTTTTAATTAAAAGTAAGGCTTCTTCTATAGACAAAGTGGTTAATTTTTCTGAAATATCATCATAATTATCAAAATTAATATCAGAATTTGATGATATAATATTTTTAGCAAAATCAATTAGATAGTCACCTGGATAAAGATCCTCATTACTTGGAAAAGTTTCATTAAACTTTAATTCACGTATTCTAAAATAAACAGATTTAGTAAAGTTAATTATTTGATTACCGTAATCATTTACATAATATTCTCTTGTAACCTTGTGTTTATTAAAAATTAGTACATTTGAAATTACATCACCTAAAATTGCTCCTCTACAATGACCAACATGCAATGGACCTGTAGGATTTGCAGAAACAAATTCTACTAAATAATTAAGTTTTTTTTCTTTTTCATTAACCCCATAGGTTGATGAATTAGTTATTATTTCTTGAATAAAATTTGACCAAAATAATGGTTTAAACTTAATATTTATAAAACCTGGTTTAACAACATTTATATTCTCAATTAAAGGATCTTTATTTTTAATAATTGGTGATATTTGTTCTGCTAAATCAATAGGTGATTTTTGATTAAGTTTTGAAAGAACCATCGCCACATTTGTTGAGATATCACAATCAAATTTAGGTGGAGGAATTTCTGCATTAATTCCATTAAAAGTCTCAGGAATTAGTAAGTCACCTTTTTTATTAAGATCTGTTATAATTGATTTAATCTTATCTAAATATAATTCAAAAATATTCATTTATAATTATTATAAAGGTTAATTGCATAACGATCTGTCATACCTGAAATAAAATCTGAAATAGCTCTAAATTTGTCCTTAGTCAATTGATCTTTTGTTAGAAATTTTTTGGGATTTGATTTGATTATTTTAAATAATTTTTTAATAATTACTTTTCCTCGTTTATTTTTGTTTAAAACTGATTTGTTGTCATACATTTTTGTTCTTAAAAAAAACTTAATTTCCTTTTCAGAATTTTGGATTTTATTTGAAAAACATACTAGTAATTGTCTGGAATTAGAAATATCTTTTAATGATTTTATCTTTAGTTCTTTTAAATTCTTTTGTGTATTAGTTAATAAATCTCTAATCATTGAATCTATTGAGTCTCTAATAATTTGATAAGTTGCTATCTTGTAGTTATTCTTATTAATCTTTTTCTTGTACTTAATATAGATTGATTTAAAAAAATCTATTTCCATAAGCTCTTCTAATTTGAACAAATTGGCATTAATACCGTCTTGGATATCATGATTATTGTAGGCTATATCATCAGATATTGCTGAAATTTGTGCTTCTAAAGAAGGATAAGTGCTAAATTTAATCTTATCTTTAAAAGTTTTTAAACCAATTAATCTATTAACTAAACCTAAGTTATTAACTGGTCCATTATGTTTTAAAAGACCCTCTAAAGTTTCAATTGTTAAATTTAGACCTTTAAATTTAAAATACTTATTTTCTAAAAACATAACTATTCTTAATGTTTGTAAATTATGATCAAAGCCACCATAATTTTCCATGCATTCATCTAGTGCATCTTCGCCAGCATGACCAAATGGTGTATGACCTAAATCATGTGCAAGACTTAATGTTTCAGTTAAATCTTCATTTAATTTGAGATATTTAGCTATAGATCTCGCAATTTGAGCAACCTCAATTGAATGTGTAATTCTTGTTCTAAAATGGTCGCCTTCTGTATTTACAAAAACTTGGGTTTTATGCTTCAATCTTCTAAAGGACGCACTATGTATTATTCTATCTCTATCTCTTTGAAAAGGAGAGCGATATTTTGAAGTAGGCTCATTATTTAGTCTCCCTTTACTTTTAAATACGCTTAACTGAGTATGTTTTTTCATCCTTTAATTTAAATAATTAAGTATTATATTAGTAATATCAGTGTTGAAACATGATTAAAGAAATTAAATTTACAGATAATGCTCTAAAACAAATAGCGAATTTGTTATCTAAAAAAGATCAAGGATCTTTTTTTAGAATCGCTATCAAAGGTGGTGGTTGCTCAGGTTTTCAATATGAATTTACATTCGATAAATCTAAAAATGATGACGATTTAAATTTTGAAAATATTTTAATTGATAAAACATCAGCAGATTTATTAAAAGGATCTGAAGTTGATTATGTATCCGAACTTATTGGTGAATCTTTTAAAATTTCTAACCCACAAACTAAATCCTCTTGTGGTTGTGGTGTTTCATTTTCTCTATAATGTTAATTTCATCTTGGAACGTTAACTCTGTCAGAGCAAGAATTGAAAATATAAAAAATTATTTACTAAAATACAAACCTGATGTTTTAATGATGCAAGAGATTAAAACGGAAGATGTAAATTTTCCTTATGATGATTTTGCTTCAATGGATTATGAAAGTTATGTTTTTGGTCAAAAAAGCTACAATGGTGTAGCTATTATATCAAAAAATAAATTAAATAATGTTAGAACTGATTTAATCAAAGATAAGTTAAAACAATCTAGAATAATTTCAGCTGAGATTGAATATAAAAAGAAAATTATTCAGTTAATAAATATTTATACGCCCAATGGAAATCCTGTTGATACTGAAAAGTATGATTATAAAAAAAATTGGATGGATCAACTAATCAAACAATTAAAAACACTTTCTAAAAAAAACTCTAATATAATATTAGCGGGTGATTTTAATGTTATTCCTGCAGCCGAAGATGTTTATAATGTCAAAAGTTTTGAAGATGATGCATTGTACCGACTTGAAATAAGGAAGAAATTTAGAGAAATGCTTAATCTTGGCTTTAGCGATGTTTACAGGCATTTTAATGAAGATAAAGAAGGATACACATTCTGGGATTATATGAGAGGCGCTTGGCAAAAAAATAATGGTATGAGAATTGACCATTTCTTAGTTTCAAATTCTATGATTGATACTGTTAAAGAGATAAATATTAATAAAGATCCTCGTGGAAGAGAAAAACCATCTGATCACACACCAATAGAAATTAAATTAGCTTAAAGATTTTATTTTATTAACCAACTCTTCGTTAATATTCCTTGGTCCCTTATCAAGTCTATTTTTATGTCTTCTTTCGCCTGGTAATCTTACGTCGCCCATTGATTTCATTTTATCAAAAAATTCATCAGCATGGGTTTGCCAGCTTGTACCTGCTGTTTTATCTGGACAAATAGCTAAAATAAACTCACCACCGCTTGGAGGTCCTCCATCATTATTATCTTTTAAAGCAGTTTCATAACTAAAATTATCACCTACTAAAGCACCAGCCATTAATTCAACCATCATTGCTATTGCAGAACCTTTGTAACCACCAAATGGTAATAACACACCTCCATCAGCAATTTCGCCTGGATCTGTTGTCTCTTTACCATCTTTAGTTAAACCAGTTCCAAGAGGTACTTTATGCCCTTCTCTTTTAGCAACTTGAACTTCACCCATAGCCATTGATGCTGTGGCCATATCATAAACAACAGGAGTACTTCCTGGTCTAGGCCAAGCAAATGAAATTGGGTTTGTTCCAAACAATGGTTTTATAGCTCCTGCAGGAGCCACTGCCGGCTTATATGATGTACAAGCAAAAGCTACCAAACCCTCTTCAGCTAACTTTTCAGTTTCTGGCCACATCGCAGCCATATGATGAGAATTATTAATTGCTAATACAGCAACACCATTTTCTTTTGCAGCATTAATCAGTTCAGGTAATCCTTTGTTTAATACAACTGGAGCTAAACAATTATTACCTTGTACTTTAATAACAGACGCGGAAACTTTATTGATTTCAGGTTTGCCTTTACCATTAATCTTTCCACTTTTAAGACCACTTACATAGGCAGGTAATCTAAATAATCCATGTGATAAAGATCCATCTCTTTCTGCATTTTTAATTAATTCAGATAATATTGATGCTGTTTCATCATCACATCCATTTGCTAAAAGAGTTTTTTTAGCTAAATCAAATATTTCTTCTAATGTTAAAGGAATACTGCTCATAAATTATTTACATTTTTTGCATAAACCGAAAAATTCTAAATTATATTTATTATATTTCATTCCAGCTTCGTCAGCAAAATTAGCTAAGTATTTTGATAGTTTAGAATTACTTATCTCAGAAACATTTTCACAACTTTCACAAATTGAAAATGCTGTTGCTTTTGAAATTTGGCAACTTGAATTTTGACAAGCAATAAATGCATTTCTACTTTCAATTTTATGAATTTTTCCAATTTCAACTAATTTATCCAAAGCTCTATAAACTTGTAGAGGTGCATTAATTCCTTTTTTTTGAACATTAAAAAGTATTGAATAAGCCTTTAACGGTTCAGAGGATTTAACAATTAGATCCAAAATAATTTGTTGGTTTTTTGAAAGACTATGTTGTTTTTGCATTTTAATTAATTATCTATTAATTTTTTAACTTAATCGATTGCTTAATATTTAACAAAGATAATATAAACAAAATTAAGGAAGCCACTATTATTGAAGGTCCTGATGATGTATTAAATTCTAATGAAGAGAATAATCCAAGCACCACTGATAACAAGCCACCTATAACAGAATAAAGTACCATTTTTTGTGGACTATCTGAAATATTTCTAGCCATAGCAGCTGGAATAATGAGCATCCCAGTAATTAGTAATAACCCAACCATTTTAATCGATATAGCAATAACTGCAGCCATTAAAATAGTAAATATAGCTTTTGCTCTATCGGGATTTAATCCTTCAGCTTCTGCTAATTCATAATTTACAGTAGATGCAAATAAAGGTTTCCAAATTAATTTAAGTACTATTAATATTATCGTTCCACCAGTCCATATTATAAAAATGTCTTTAGTATTTACTGCTAGTATATCACCAAACAATAATCCCATTATATCAAATCTAATAAAAGTTAAAAAACCAATGACTACCAATCCAACAGCAAGTGATGAATGAGCTAGAAGACCAAGCAAAGCATCACCTGGTAAATTAGTCTTTCTTTGAAGTTGAATTAATATCAAAGCAATGATTGATGAAATTATAAATACAGAAAGTGCTATATTTAAATCAAATGTATATGCTAATGTGACACCAAGCAATGCTGAATGAGCAAGAGTATCACCAAAATAAGATAATCTTCTCCAAACCACAAAACAACCAAGTGGACCTGTAACTAATGCAATTCCAATTCCAGCAACTAGAGCTCTTATAAAAAAATCATCAAACATTTAATTTTTTTTTATATCTCCTTCTATAGAATGTTCGTGATCATGTTTATGCTCATAAACTGAAAGTATTTGAGATGCTTGCTCACCAAATAAAGTTTTATATTCATTATTTTTTGCGACATCAATTGGTGAACCTGAACAACAAACATGCCCATTTAAACAAACCACATGGTCAGTAGCAGTCATTACTGTATGTAAATCATGTGATATTAATAAAATTCCACAATTTAAAGTATCTGAAATTTTTTTAATTAATTCGTATAATGCAATTTCACCCGCATAGTCAACTCCTTGTACTGGTTCATCTAATACTAATAATTCTGGTTTTTTAGAAATAGCTCTAGCAAGTAGAACTCTTTGAAATTCTCCTCCAGATAAATTACCTAAATTTTTATTTTTAAGATGCATTACTCCAGTTAATGATAAGGCATCATTAATTTCGTTATTTTTTATATTGTCAGTTAAAATCATAAAGTCACTCACCCTTAACGGTAAAGTCCAATCTATTGAAATTTTTTGAGGCACATAGCCAATTTTATTAGTATATTTTTCAACACTTCCTTCAATGTTTTTATAAATACCTAAGGCAATTTTAGCAGTTGTACTTTTACCAGATCCATTTGGTCCTATAAGAGTAATAATTTTACCTTTTTCAACTTGTAAAGATACACCTTCAACAAGATACTTTTCGTTTTGACGAAAACCTACATTATTTAATTTAACTAATATGTTATCTGAATTCATTTTATTACTTGACTCATAAATGTTATATTATTACATACTGTTATATTATAACAACTAATTAAATTACTTTTTATGAAAAATATTAAAAAAATTCCGCTAATTTTATCAATCTTATCAGTTTTGACCTTCTTTACACCAGTAAATGCTGAAGTAAAAGTAGTTACATCTATTAAACCATTACATTCATTAGCCAGTTATTTAATGGATGGTGTAGCAAAACCTGATCTAATAGTAGATGGTTATGCATCTCCTCATGGATTTTCAATGAAACCATCACATGCAAAGATGTTACAAAATGCTGATCTTATATTTTGGGTTGGTGAAGGTATGGAAAATTTTTTAGAAAAACCATTAAGTTCAATTGCTAAGAAAGCTGAAAAAATCGAATTAATGGAAACCAAAGGGTTACAAGTTTTAAAATTCAGAGAAAGAAATATTTTTGATGAACATGATGATCATGACGACCACGATGGACATGCTAAAAAGAAAAAAGATGGACATGACGATCATGATGACCACGACCACGATGGACATGCTAAAAAGAAAGATGGACACGATGATCATGACGGACATGACGATCATGAAGGACATGCACATGGTGAATTCGATGCACACATTTGGTTAGATCCAATTAATGCAAAAGTAATTTTATTTGAAATGTCTAAACACTTGATTGAGTTAGATGCTAAAAATGAAACTAAATATAAAGAAAATTTAAGTAAAGCTTACAAAGAAATTGATAAACTTACTAAAGATGTAACAGTTGAGTTAAATCAAAGTGTAGCATCTATTGTTTTTCATGACGCTTATCAGTATTTTGAAAAGAGATTTAATGTAAACGTATTAGGTGCTTTTACAGTTAATGCTGATGTGATGCCTGGTGCAGAACAATTAGCTGAAATTAGAGAAATAATTGAGCACAATAAAGTAAGTTGCGTATTTTCAGAACCTCAATTTAACCCTGATATCATAAAAGCGGTTGCTAAAGATATGAATATAAAAACTGGTGTAATAGATCCTTTAGGAGCTACTTTAAATCCAGGAAAAGATTTATATTTTGATTTAATTAGAAACATGTCTTCTTCATTTAAAGGCTGTTAATTTAAGGGATTAAATAAATTAAGATTTTAGTTTCCTCTATATTTGTAATAAAATACTAAAAATTACAAATAGAGGAGACTATGTTTATTAAAAAATACCTTAAATGGATCAGTACTGCTTTAGTATTAACTGGAATATTATTAACTAATTTAAATATCTACCCTATTAACATCTACTTCCATGGACTTGGCGTTGTAGGATGGACGATAGCTGGTTTTATATCAAAAGATAAAGCGATACTAACTAACTTTGGACTACAAATACCATTATTCTTAATTGGAATTTATAAAATTATAATTTAATTATTATTAGATTATGAAGAATAGAATTTTCATCGGTGAATTTATAGGTAGTTGTTTTTTAGTAATGATTATTGTTGGTTCTGGAATAATGGCAGAAAACTTAACAGATGATAATGCTTTAAGACTTACAGCAAATACACTAGCAACTGGTGCAGGCTTATTTGTTCTAATAACAGCTTTTGCTGACATTTCAGGTGCTCACTTTAATCCTTTTGTAAGTTTAGCAATGTTTTTAACCAAAAAAATTAAAGGAAAACTTTTAATAACATATATTCCAGCTCAAATATTGGGATGCTTATTAGGTGTAATGTTAGCTAATGTATTCTTTGAACATAGTATGATTGAATTATCTACAAAAAGTAGAGATGGCTTTCATATATTTCTGGCAGAAATTGTAGCCACTTTTGGTCTAATATTTATTATCTTTGCAACTTTAAAAGATGGAAAAACAACAGTTGCAGCTTGCGTTGCAACATATATTACAGCCGGTTATTGGTTTACATCATCAACATCTTTTGCAAATCCAGCTGTTGCTATAGCTAGAACTTTTACTGATTCTTTTACAGGAATTAATTATTTAAATACGCCTACATATATTTTGGCTGAATTTTTGGGAGCTTTAATAGCTGTATATTTAATTAAGAAATTGGTTAAATAAATACAACTTTATTGCGAAATAAAAAATATTAAAAAGTAGACATCAATATTAAATAGTTTAGTAGTCGGTGAATCCCCTCTCTATTTCTCATATTAATAAATTTATATCTAGAATTATTTTCCGTCTCAGATTAAACACTCCTTAAGTCATGAATCAATAGGAACCGAAAATAATAATATAAAGGAGATAAAGAATGGAAATGACTTTAATTTACACGGTTATAGGGTTTGCCCTTGCCGGTTATAGCGTAATCGCTAACGACTCAATTCAAACACTAGGTACATTTATAGCTTCCAAAAAGAAGTGGTTTAAATGGTACGTACTTGCAGGATCAGCTTCTAGTGTGATGATTTTAGCGTTAGCATGGGGATGGTATTCGTATGATGGTGATATTTCGTATGGAAGATTAACTAGAATACCTTATCAAGAAATTCAATGGTATCATGCAGTAGCGCCTGCAATACTTTTGTTATTAACAAGAGTTGGTATACCTGTATCAACAACCTTTTTAGTTCTTTCAGCGTTTGCTTCAACAGTTGTGCTTGAAAAAATGTTAATGAAAAGTGTAGTTGGTTATGGTTTAGCGGCAATGGTTGCTTACATAGCCTGGATAGCTGTATCAAAATTCATTAATGAAAAATTTGATGAAGTAGATGACAAATGGATAGGATTTTGGAGAAATGCTGTTTGGGTTTCATCAGGTTGGTTATGGTGGGTTTGGTTATCTCACGATGTAGCAAATATTGCAGTATATCTTCCAAGACAACTTGATATTACAATACTGCTGATTGTAATGGCATATTTTACTATTTTGCTATTTTACATCTTCTACATTCAAGGTGGACGGATCCAAGCAGTAGTTTTGGAAAAAACTGGAACTAGATATGCAAGATCAGCTACAATTATCAATGTAATTTATGCTGCTGTTTTATTCTACTTTAAGGAACTAAACGATTTACCAATGTCAACAACATGGGTATTCGTTGGTTTATTATGTGGTAGAGAACTTGCAATATCGACAATGAATAAAGAATATAAGTTCAAATATGTCTTCCCATTAATTGGTAAAGACTTTCTTAAAATGATCTTTGGATTAAGCGTATCAGTTGGAATTGTTTTAGCAATTCATTACATAATTATTCCAAATAATTGGTTTTAATAATATTTATTATGTGGTCGTATTAGTTATTTAATACGGCCATATACATCTTGATATCTAACAATATCAGTTTCCTTGAGAATCGATCCTATTTGAGCTTCCATAATTTTTACAGGTTTTTTTCCAGGATTTTGAATTCTGTGTATAGATCCTAATGGTATAAAAATATGATCATTAGGTTTTTTAATAAAATTATCTTTATTTAGAGTAATCTTTGGGTTTCCTTGTGTAACCAACCAGTGTTCAGCTCTATGATGATGCTTTTGTAAACTTAAAATACCTTTAGGTTTCACAAATAATTCTTTAATTAAAAATTCTTTTCCTTCAAATAAATTAGTGTATCTGCCCCATGGTCTATAAAAAACATTCTTTTTCTTAATATACTTATTCTTGTTCATTCCATACATTTTTAAGATTTCCTTCCAACTACCAAGATCTGACCAGGGAATATCTAATTTAATTGCATTAATTTGTTTTGTTTTTTCTAAGATTGCATAATCAAATGATTTGGCCGTTGCTTTTTCAAATGACGCTTTGTTTAGATAATAAATATTAGATTTTAATTTAGCTTTTTTAAATGCGTTAACACAATTTCTATAAATGATTGGCTGAAGCTTTTTAAAATTATTAATTATTGAGTCTTTTCTAAGAAAAAACATTCCAGAATTCCAATAACCTTTTTGTTTAATAACTTGTTTTGCTTTTGCTACTTTTGGTTTTTCAATAAATTTATTTACTTTATTGATATTTCCTTTAACTTTTTTGGTAACAAAATACCCATATTCACTTGAGGGTGATATTGGTTTAATACCAAAGATAAATATATTTTGATCAGTTAAATTTGATTTATTCTTATTAATAGCTTTATTGAGTACACTCATTTTTTCAATTAAATGATCTGCTGAAAAAAACATTAACGGTTGTTCATTTGGAATATCTTTTATTAAAGCAGTACTTAAGATAGCAGGAGCTGTATTTCTTTTTGCAGGTTCTAAAACAATTTTATAATTCTTGATCTTATTTTTCTTAAGGTGTTGTTTAACATGCTTAAGATATTTTTTATTAGTACTTATAATTGGCGCATCATAAATAGATGCTTTTGTTCTTTTTAAAGTTTTGTCTAATAAAGTCCATTTACCAAAATCAATAAATTGTTTTGCTTGATGATTTTTAGAATTAGGCCAAAGTCTTGTTCCAGCACCTCCACATAAAATGACTGGACGAATTTTCATTAAATTTCTGAATAATCCTTAACTTCTTTTTTCTTACCTGGATGAGTTGGTGCACCTAAATAAGCTGGACCAACAGTTTGTGCATATTTCCATAATGTGCCTGATCCAAAGTCTGATTTTCTAGCCTTCCATTTTCTTCTTCTTGCAGCCAATTCTTTTTTAGATAGTCTTACATCGATAGTTCCTTTTTTGGCATCGATATCAATGATATCACCAGTACGTAATAGGCCTATAGGACCCCCTAGAGCCGCCTCAGGGCCCACGTGACCGACACAGAAGCCTCTTGTAGCCCCAGAGAACCTACCATCAGTAATAAGAGCTACCTTCTCCCCTTTTCCTTGTCCGTATATAGCTCCTGTTGTTGATAGCATTTCTCTCATACCAGGACCACCTACTGGACCCTCGTATCTAATTATGATCACATCACCATCATTATATTTTTTGCTTTGAACTGCTTTCATTGCACTTTCTTCATTATCAAAGCATCTTGCTTTACCAGTAAATTGTAATTTCTTTAATCCTGCAACTTTAACAATTGCACCTTCGGGTGCTAAATTTCCTTTTAAGCCTACAACACCACCAGTCGGTGATAAAGGATCTTTGTAAGATCTCATTACTTTTTGTTTTGGATTAAATTTAATGTTTTTTAAATTCTCTTTCATAGTTTTGCCTGTAACTGTCATACAATCTCCATGAATAAAACCACCATCATATAAAGTTTTAAGTAACATTGGGACACCGCCTGCTAACCACATATCTTTTGCAACATATTTTCCTCCTGGTTTTAAATCTGCAAGATAAGGAGTTCTTTTAAAAATTTTAGCAACATCCATTAAATCAAATTTAATTCCAGCTTCATTTGCAATAGCTGGTAAATGAAGCCCAGCATTTGTTGATCCGCCAGTTGCAGCAACTATTGTTGCAGCATTTTCTAATGCTTTTTTTGTTACAATGTCTCTAGGTTTAATTCCTTTTTGAAGTAAGTTCATAACTGTCTTACCACTTTCTTTAGCGTATTTATCTCTTTCTTCATAAGGAGCTGGGGTTCCTGCTGAATAAGGAAGTGCTAAACCAATTGCTTCAGATACACATGCCATTGTATTTGCTGTAAATTGACCACCGCATGCTCCTGCACTAGGACAAGCAACTAATTCTAATTTTCTAAGTTCAGCTGCAGACATTTGCCCTGATGAATGCTTTCCAACTGCTTCAAATACATCTACAACAGTTACATCTTTACCTTTATATCTTCCTGGAAGAATTGATCCTCCATATATAAATACACTTGGTACATTTAATCTAACCATAGACATCATTAATCCTGGTAATGATTTATCACATCCAGCAATACCAACTAAAGCATCATAACAGTGTCCCCTTACAGTAAGTTCAGCAGAATCTGCGATCACTTCTCTTGAAATTAAAGAAGCTTTCATTCCTTCATGACCCATTGCAATACCATCAGTAACCGTAATAGTGCAAAATTCTCTTGGAGTTCCTCCATTAGCTCTTACTCCTTTTTTAACAGATTGAGCTTGTCTCATAAGAGCAATATTACAAGGAGCAGCTTCATTCCAAGTTGATACAACACCAACAAATGGTTTTGCTACATCTTTTTCAGTTTCACCCATTGCATAATAGAATGATCTGTGAGGAGCTCTATCAGCTCCTAACGATGTATGTCTACTTGGAAGTTTCTTCTTGTTAAATTTTACCATTATATACCCTTTATTGTTACTGATATTTTATCAATATCATTCTTTAAATTATTATAATTAGTTTTTTCCTGTTCAACAATCTCTTTTGGCGCTCTATCTACAAAACTTTTATTTTCAAGTCTTTGAGATATCTTATTCATCTCATCATGAATTCTATTTTGTTTATTAGTCAAATTTTCTTTAATAAGTTTTAAATCAACATCTTTATCAAAATAAACCTTGAACAAATCACCTGACACAACCATTGTTGCAGCTGGTTTATCTAAGTCCTCATTGATTATATTATTTATTCTTCCTAATTTTTTTAAGATAATCTCATTATCATTGATGAATTTTTTTTGGTTATCATTAATATTTTTAATAGACATGTCTATAAATGAACCTGGGCCTACGTTTAATTCGTTCTTAAAAGATCTAATTTCTGAGATAATACTTATGATATTTTCAACTTGCTCAGTGCTGGTATCTTTATTAATTTCACCTGTTGGCCAATTAGCGAGCATTAAAAAATCTTTACTTGAATTATCAAATTTGTTTTTGAGCCAAATTTCTTCAGTAACAAAAGGAATAAATGGGTGTAGTAGAATTAAAATTTGCTTGAATATATAACTTGAAACCTTTTTTACCTCTAATTTAGCTTCTTCATTATCTGAAAATAGTATTGTTTTTGATAATTCTAAATACCAATCACAATAAGAATGCCATGCAAACTGATAAGCATTTTTAGCAGCTTCATCAAATCTGTAATCTTCTAAATTTTTTTCAATCTTTGATTTTGCGTCAATTAATTCTGCATAGATCCATTTATTAATATTAACTGATAAATTTGAAATTTTATCAATATCAGTAAAATCACATTCATTAGTGATTAAAAAATTATTAGCGTTCCATAATTTATTTAGAAAATTTCTATATCCTTTAACTCTATCTTCAGAAAGTTTTACGTCTGTGCCAGGTGATGCCATTGAAAGAAGAGTAAATCTTAATGCATCTGCACTATATTTTTCTATTAGATCTAAAGGATCAATAACATTTCCTTTAGATTTAGACATTTTCTGACCTTTTTCATCTCTTACTAAAGCATGAACATAAATATCTTTAAAAGGCTCTTTGTTTAAAAATTCTGTGCCAAACATAATCATTCTAGCAACCCAAAAAAATATAATATCAAAACCTGTAACCAAAACTGAAGTTGGATAAAATTTTTCAACGTAATCTTTGTTATCTGGCCAACCTAATGTTGCAAAAGGCCAAAGACCAGATGAAAACCAAGTATCTAAAACATCTGGATCTCTTATTAACTCAACATCTTTACCATAATGTTTGTTAGCAAGTTCTTTTGCCTCTTCTTGATTATTAGCAACAAAGATTTTCTTATCAGGACCATACCAAGCAGGTATTTGATGACCCCACCAAAGCTGTCTTGAAATACACCATGGTTCTATATTGTTCATCCACTGAAAATATGTTTTAGACCAATTTTCTGGAAAAAAATTAGTTTTTTTAGAATTAACAACTTCTTTTGCTTTAACAGATAATTTTTTAGCATCAGCAAACCATTGTTCTGTTAAAAAAGGTTCTATTATAGAGTTTGATCTATCACCATATGGAACTTTATTTTTAATATTTTCTTCTTTAACAAAAAAATCATTTTCTTTAAGTTTTTTTAAAATTCTCTTTCTTGCTTCAAATCGATCTAATCCAATATAATCTTTAGGAGCGTTTTCATTTATTTTTCCAGCTTCTGTAAATATATTAATAATCTCAAGATTATTTCTCTGGCCAACATCATAATCATTAAAATCATGTGCTGGTGTGATCTTTAAAGCTCCAGTTCCCTGCTCTGGATCTGCATAATCATCTTCGATAATTTTAATCTTTCTTCCAACAATTGGTATTGTAACAATTTTACCGACATAAGATTTAAATCTTTCATCTTTTGGGTTAACAGCAATTGCTGTATCACCTAACATTGTCTCAGGCCGAGTTGTAGCAATAGTTATAAATTCATCAGTTCCATCAATAGGATATCTAATATAATAAATTTTTGAGTTAACTTCTCTTTGATCTACTTCAAGATCAGAAATTGCAGTTTTTAATACTGTGTCCCAATTTACAAGTTTTTTATCCTTGTATATTAAGTCTTTATTGTAAAGATCTACAAAAACTTTAATCACAGATTTTGAAAGATTTTCATCCATTGTAAAAGCATTTCGTGACCAATCACAAGAACATCCAAGTTTTTTTAATTGATTAATAATAATGTCACCATATTGCTCTTTCCATTCCCAAACTTTTTCAATAAACTTTTCTCTTCCAATTTCATTTTTATCTATTTTTTCTGCTGTAAGTTTTTTTTCAACTAAAGCTTGAGTTGCGATACCAGCATGATCGGTACCTGGTTGCCATAAAGTTTCATAATTATTCATTCGATGATATCTAGCCAATAGATCTTGAATAGAATTATTCAAAGCATGTCCCATATGAAGACTGCCAGTTACATTGGGTGGTGGTATTACAATCGAAAACTTTTTTGAATTATTTTGAGGTTTAAAAAGTTCATTTTTTTCCCAATAGGAATAAATTTTATCTTCAACATCAGAATGTATATATTTATCGCTACTCATGTATGTTAAAGTTTATAATTTAATAATCTAAATTAACAATAATCAATTTAGATCTTTATTTAATAGACTAATGAGAAAAATTTAATATAAAAAGGCATCTGAAGCTATTAGTCAAAACAAGATGGCAACGTGGCGGAATGGTTACGCAGAGGATTGCAAATCCTTGTATCCCGGTTCGATTCCGGGCGTTGCCTCCAAAAAAAATCTTGTTTTAGTTCTAAAAAAAAGTAAGTTGAGTTTTTTACATTCCTCGGTAGCTCAGTTGGTAGAGCAGTTGACTGTTAATCAATTGGTCGCAGGTTCGAGTCCTGCCCGAGGAGCCAAAAAGAAAAATCTGTAATTATTTTTTAAAGAATTATGACTTTTGTCAGAGTAAGAGTTGTAAGAATTAATTTTTTTGGGTCTTAAAAAATAAAATTATCCTACTTTTGAAATTCCGGCCCCAGAAATTTGTAAAGATTTATTAAATTTCAATTTCTGATCTGCATTAAGTTCTGAATATAATTTTGTTAAAAAATTATAATTTACATTCATATGTCCTTCTTGAGATTTTTCTAAGTTAATTAAGTATTCTGAGAAATCTTCAAAGAAATAGTTAATCGGGACTTTCAAATAATTTGATAATTGAAGTAATCTAATAGAACTTACTCCATTCGTTCCTTTTTCATATTTTTGAATTTGTTGAAATGTTACGTTAATTGCTTTTGCTACTTTAGTTTGAGTTAAGCCTAGAGCTAATCTTCTTAGCTTAAGTTTATTACCTAAATGTTTATTGAAATT
Organism: Pelagibacteraceae bacterium AG-325-C10; assembly: GCA_003282975.1. Classification (GTDB taxonomy): domain Bacteria; phylum Pseudomonadota; class Alphaproteobacteria; order Pelagibacterales; family Pelagibacteraceae; genus Pelagibacter. The sequence goes on along the minus strand of QBYD01000012.1, from coordinate 12,463 downwards.
ATCTTCCATTAAGACCCCTCTTAATTAAATTTTAAAAGCTCATTGAACAAACTTATTATAGCTACTGCAATAGAAAAGTTTTTTTATTTTTAAATAAAATTATAAAAACTCAAATCCTGTCAAGCATAAGTTCTTAGAAAAAAACTCAAATTAGGTTAGTAAAAACCCTTAAAATATGGTTCAAAATTTTAAAAAAATTACAAAATTTGACTTAAAAATAGCTTTGTTCTATCACTCTTTGGGTTAGCAAAGAATTCATTAGTGACTGCTTTCTCTACAATCTTTCCTTCGTCCATAAATATCATGCTATCTGCAACTTCTTTAGCAAAACCCATTTCATGAGTAACAACTATCATTGTCATCCCTTCTTTTGCTAGATTAACCATTACGTCTAGAACTTCTTTAATCATTTCAGGGTCTAATGCTGATGTTGGTTCATCAAACAACATAATTTTTGGTTCCATGCATAGAGCTCTTGCAATAGCTACCCTTTGTTGCTGTCCACCAGATAATTGTCCTGGAAATTTTTGAGCTTGATCTAAAATTTGAACTCTTTCTAGATGTTTAAGAGCTAATTCTTCAGCCTCTTTTTTTGGCATCTTTTTAACCCATATTGGAGCTAGTGTACAATTATCTACTATTGATAAATGAGGAAATAAATTAAATTGTTGGAACACCATTCCAACTTCAGCTCTTACTTGTTCAATATTTTTAGTATCTTCAGATATCTCTGTCCCATCAACAATAATGTTTCCTTTTTGATGTTCTTCTAGTCTATTTATACATCTAATTAATGTAGATTTACCAGATCCTGATGGTCCACAAACAACAATTTTTTCTTTTGCTTTAACTTCAAGATTAATATCTTTTAATACTTGAAAATCACCGTACCATTTATTCACATCTTTAATTTGTATAATTGAATCTGACATAATTTATCTATCTGTTTTAAATTTTAATTCTAATTTTTGACTATATTTACTCATACTATAGCAAATAATCCAGAATATTATTCCTGCAAAGACATATCCCTCCATTGAAAAACCAAGCCATTTAGGATTTGTTTTCGCTAAGTTCAACATTCCAACAAGTTCTAATAATCCCACCACAAAAATTAAAGGAGTGTCTTTAACTAAAGCTAAAAATGTATTGGCAATTCCTGGAATTACTAATTTTAAAGCTTGGGGTAAAATAACTAATAAATGTAATCTCCAATATCCCATACCCAAAGATTTTGCAGCATCATATTGACCCCTAGGTAAAGCTTGTAAACCACCTCTGATAACTTCAGCTGTATACGCGGCTTCAAATAGAGTAATTGCAACAATTACTCTAATCAATTTATCTACATAAGTTCCATCTGGTAAAAACATTGGAAACATTACAGCGGACATAAACAGTACTGTAATTAAAGGTACACCTCTCCAAAATTCAATAAAAGAAAGTGATGAGTATTTAACAACAGCTAAATCAGATCTTCTTCCAAGTGCCAACATCATACCTATCGGAAAACAAAATATGAGAGAGAAAAATGAAACAATAAACGTTAAAGAAAGACCTCCCCAAGCACCTGTTTCTACCCATTCTAAACCAAATTCACCTCCAGAAATTAAATAGTAAATCAATAAAAATGAAATTATTGGTAAAAAGATAACATAATAGAATGTTAAATATTTTTTGTAGTTAAGTGGGAAAAAATATCCAGCTCCAATTAATCCTAAAACAATAATAAATGTTGCATTGACCCTCCATTGCTCAGCATTTGGATACATTCCATACATAAATCTATTAAACCATGTTTTAATATATACCCAACAAGCTCCACCATCTGTGCAAGCTTCTTTGTTATCACCAATAAAAGTTGCATCTAGAACGAACCAATTAAGTAATGGCGCTACACTAAAAATAATTAATATAATTATACATATACTTAAAGATGCATTAAAATTATTTGTATTAATATTTTTATTAAGCTCATCCAGAAATTTAATACCTGTGAACTCTATTCTTATAAAATGAAGTCCTATCATGCTAAAAATTAAAGGTGTAAAGAAACTTATATAACCAGGTAAAAAGTTAGTAATATTTTTTTCATAAAAATTATTTAAACAGAAATCAATTATTCCTAAGGCAAAAAATAAGGTTCCAAGGACTAAAAATAAATTTAGATTATCCTTATTTGGTTTTAAAAAATTTAAATTACTCATTATTACTTTTCCTGTATCGCAATTCTTTTGTTATACCAATTCATAAACACAGAAATGGCTAGACTAATTGTCAAATAAGTAGCCATAGTAATACCAACAATTTCAATTGCTCTACCAGTTTGCATCATTGCTGTTCCAGCAAAAACCAAAACTAAATCTGGGTAAGCAATTGCTGCAGCTAAAGATGAATTTTTTGTTAAATTTAAATATTGGTTAGTTGTAGGTGGAATTATTATTCTTAATGCTTGAGGCAATATTACTAATTTCAAAACTTGATTGGGCGTTAAGCCAATTGATGCAGCGGCTTCTTTTTGACCTTTGCCTATGCCTTGAATTCCTGCTCTTACATTTTCTGCAATAAAAGTTGCTGTATATAGAGTTAACGCTAGTGTAAGTGCTATTAGTTCAGGAGGTATCCCCATACCACCCTCGTAAGTAAAAGATGTTTTAGCCAATTGTTTTAATTCTGGAAAACTCCAAGATAAATCTACACCACCTATTATAAAAGTTAGCAAAGGTAAGATAATAAAGATTCCAAGTGAGATTATAAATTTAGGATATTGTATACCCTCTTCTTCTTGTTTTTTTTTAGCAAATTTATTGAAAAAATAAATGACAAACATTGCAACAACTAAAGAAATCATAAAAATATCAAAATTATTCCAAATTGGAGCTGGCGTATATAAGCCTTTAATAGTCATAAAAGAAGATCCAAAAATTAATGGTGCATCTTCTGGCATCGGTAATGCTCTTAACGCAGCAAAATACCAAAAAAATATTTGTAATAACAATGGAACGTTCCTAAAAAATTCTACATAAAAACTTGCTGTTTTATCAATTAAATAGTTTGGTGATAACCTTGCAACTCCAATTACAGCACCTAATAAAGTACTTAAAATTATGCCAATAAAAGAAACTAATAAAGTGTTTAAAAGTCCTACTAGATATGCTCGCGCATATGACATTGAACCATCGTAATCAATTAAAGAAAACTGAATATCAAATGAAGCTTCCTTTGTTAAAAAACCAAATCCAAACTCAATACCTCTGGTATCCATATTTTCTTGGGCATTCATTGTAAAGAAGCCAAATATCAAAACTATAAATAGTAATGTTAAGAATTGAGGAAGTATTTTTTTAAATTTCATTAGATTTGATACTATAAAAAAAGGGCTAGATTTATCTAGCCCTTTTATTAATTTATAACTTTAAATTATCTTGATGGTGGAACGTATAAAATACCACCTTTAGTCCATAATTCATTTGGACCTCTGTCAGGTAAAATACCAGTGTCAGCTATATTTCTCTTATAACTTTCACCATAGTTTCCAACTTGTTTGATAATTCTTAAGTTCCACTCGTTATCTAAACCGAATGCTGCACCCATTTCACCTTCAGCACCAACTAATCTTTTGATTTGTGGGTTTTCTGAAGTTTTCATCATGTCAGCATTAGCAGAAGTAACACCGTACTCCTCAGCTTCGATCATAGTATTTAAAGACCATCTTACGATATCTTCCCATACTGAGTCACCTTGTCTAACAACAGGGCCTAATGGCTCTTTTGAAATAGTTTCTGGTAACACCATGTGATCATCTGGGTTAGTCATTTTAGTTCTCTGTGCTGCAAGACCAGATTTATCAGTAGTGTAAGTATCACATCTACCAGCATCATAAGCAGCTACAACTTCGTCAGCTTTTTCAAAAGCAACTGGAGTGTAAGAAATTCCTTTAGAATTAAAGAAGTCTCTCATGTTAAGCTCAGTTGTTGTACCAATGTTAGTACAAGCTGAGATTCCATCTTTGAATTGGCTTGTTGAAGTAATTCCAGAGTCTTTTCTAACCATGAAACCTTGACCATCGTAGAAGTTTACTCCAACGAAAGTAAGTCCAATGTCAGCATCTCTAGAAAGAGTCCAAGTTGTGTTTCTTGATAAGATATCAATCTCACCAGAAGTTAAAGCTGTAAATCTTTCTTTAGCACTTAATGGTGTAAACTTAACTTTGTTTGCATCACCTAGTACTGCAGCAGCTACCGCTCTACATACATCAACGTCAACACCAGTCCAATTTCCAGCAGCGTCAGCATTTGAAAACCCAGGTAGACCTTGAGATACTCCACATCTTACAAAACCCTTCTTCTGAGTGTTTTTAAGTGTCTTAGATTTTTTAGCAGCCATTGTCTCTGTTGTAAAAGTAAACAACACAGCAACCATAGCCACTAAAGAAGTTAATTGTTTTAAGTATTTAAACATTATTCTTCCTTTTTGTTTGTATTTATTTGTTAACAAATAATTCAAAAAATAATTTTGAATTAGAATAATCTTCTATCATTATCTAAAATCGATCAAAGAAAAATTGATCTTTTTAGAATTGTTTTAACTATATGTGGTATGAGAAAAAGTAAAGTGAATATATATTGTTAGTGGCGCGCCCTGGAGGATTCGAACCTCCGACCCTCGGTTTAGAAAACCGATGCTCTATCCAGCTGAGCTAAGGGCGCATTAATCAATTGCTAATACATATATAATACTTAATTAATATTTAAAAAGAAATTTTTTTGATAATAGTAATAAAGATAAAAGTTCAACTCTTCCTATTATCATAAAAAATACTAGAAAATATTTAGTTAAAAAATGTAAATTTTGAAAATCAAAATTACTTATTCCATATGATGATGAATTAACTGTATTCATTAAAGTTAATATTGCCAATTTAAAAGATTTTTCGAAATTAATACCACTAATGGTTAAAAGCGAAATAAGTACGAACAATGAAATTATAAATATTATTATAGTTAGAAAATATTTATTAATTTCTTTAAAATCAAAGTTTATCTTAGAAAACATTAATTTATTCATAAAAATATTTTTAGGTTTACTAAAAGATAATATTTGATTGAAAGAATATTTAGTTAATGAGTATATCTTTAAAAATCTTAATCCTGAACTGGTTGAAAAGAAAGATCCACCTATAATGACTAATATTAAATATACAAAATTTAATTCTGATTGATCTATATTTAAAGAAATACCAATATTGGAAATACTACTTACCAAAGATAAAAAACTATAAGTAAATTTGTTATCAAAGCTAAAAAAAATAAAAAAAATTGTAACAACTAAAATAAAATATAAAAATAAATGCATGTCTTCATAAAAAAAATTTAGATTTTTATTTCGTAAAAAAACTAAATTATAGATAAAAAATATACTAAAAAAAGAGACAAGCATTAAGAGTGAAAAAATAATTATTTGAGTATCACTAATTAAAATTGTTGATAATTGATTTACAGGCAAAAAACCACCTGATGAGATTATTGTCATTGCTAAGTTTAATGAATTGAAAGATCTAATACCAAAGATATTTAACATTAAAAAAATTGATATTGTAATTGATGAGTAAAGTAGAAAAATTTTAACTGTTTGTTTTAAAACTTCAGAACTGTTAAATGATAAAAAATTAGTAAGAGATTTTTTTAAACTATCATCATAAATATCTATTAAAAAAACAATAGAGAATAAAAAATATAAACCACCTATCCATTGAATGGAAGATCTCCATAAGATCAATCCTTGATCAATATGCTTAATGTTATCAAATATTGTAAAACCTGTTGAAGTAAATCCTGAAACTGACTCAAATAATGAATTTAAAAAAGTTAAGTTATAAATACTAAAATAAAATGGTAGTGATAAAACAAATGGTATTAATATATAGCCTAAAAAAACAGTTAATATTTTTTCAAATATATTTGGCTTACTTTCATTAGATTTTAATTTATAAAATAATAAAGCTATTAATGTTGATGGAACTAAACTGAAATAATAGGTATTTAAATTAAGATATAAATTAAAATAGTAAGAATAAATAATATTGAAAAAAGAAAAGATAGAAACTAATCCAAAAAAAAAACTTAAATATTTTACTCTGAACAAGGACATTTATTTAAATAGAACTTATTCTAAATATATTCTCTACTACAGAAATTGACTCTTTTTTGGCTAAAAAAACCACTTTATCATCTTTTTGAAAAACAAAATTCGATCTAGGTATAATTACTTTTTGATCACGTAAAACTGCTCCAATTCTTATTTCTTCTGGTAAATTAGAATTCTTAAGCTCTTTATTTATCAATTCTGATGTTTCTATAACTTCAGCTTCAATTACTTCATACTCACCATTAAGAATAGTATAAGCTGTTTCTATAGTACCTTTATGAATATGTTTTAAAATGCTTGAAACTGTATTCATTCTTGGATCAATTAGATCATCAATTTTAAGTGAATTTTGTAACAATGAGTAATTAGGTTTATTTATTAATGCCATTGTTCTCTTTTCATCAGTTTTCTTGTCTTCTTTTGCAAATTTTTCAACAAGAACGCTTACCATTAAATTATCTTCATCATCGTTAGTTAATGCAAGAACAGTTTCTGCTTCTTCTAAATTTGCCTCTAATAAAACTTCTTCATCTAACCCATCACCATTAATTATTATTGTGTTATTAAGTTCATTTGCTAAAAATTCTGATCGATCTTTACTTTTTTCAACAATTTTAACTCTTGCTGAGTCTAAAGTATCCTCAAGATTTTTAGCTAAATTAAATCCAATATTTCCACCACCAACTATTAATATTTTTTTAGATATTTTCTCATTATGACCAAATGCTTCTAATGTTTGAGACATTTGTGCAGAATTTATGATTACATAAATCTTATCATTTTGTTGTATATCATCATTTTTTTTTGGAATTAGAAATTTATCTCCTCTTATAATTCCTATTATATTTGCATCTAGCTCTGGATATTTTTTTGTAAGTTCATTTAGCTTAAAATTTATTAATTTACAATTTTCATTAATTTGAATTTCTAATAATCTTATTTTATTTTCGGCAAAGGGAACACTATCTAACGCCCCTGGGGCTTCTAATTTTCTTTGTATAGAATTTGCTATTTCAAGTTCCGGTGAAATAATAACATCTATAGGTAAATTTTCTTTATTATAAACCCTTGTAAATTTTGGATTTAGATAATCTTGAGATCTTATTCTTGCAATTTTTTTTGGTATCTTAAAAATAGAAAATGCTATTTGACAGATAAGCATATTTATTTCATCATTACGGGTAACAGCAATAATCATATCAGCTTCAGTCGCATCCGCTTTTTCAAGAATAGATGGATATGTGGCTTTTCCAACAATTGCTTTTACATCTAATGAATCATCAATTTTCTGAATATCATCGCTTGATTGGTCAATTACAGTAATAGAATGACCTTGTTCACTTAGCTGTTTAGCTATAGTGAAACCCACTCTTCCAGCACCACAAATGATTATATTCATCTTAATTAAATTCTTTTATTCCCAAGCCTTTTAATTTCCTATGCAAAGCACTTCTTTCCATACCAACAAAGTTTGCTGTTTTTGAAATATTTCCTTTAAATTTTTTAAGTTGGATAGTTAAATACTCTTTTTCAAACTTTTCTCTAGCTTCTTTTAATGGCACAGATAGGCTATTTTCTGAAATATTATCTTTAAAATTATCATTTTTTAATGACTCTTTGATGATATTAGAAATTTTTTCATTTGTATCTGGTTGTAAAATTGCAATCCTTTCAATAAGATTTCGTAATTCTCTAACATTTCCTTTCCAATCATGATTTAAAATGTAGCTATTGTTATCATCAATATTCAACTCTTTAATATTATAATTTTGAGCAATTTTTTTTGAAAAATATTTTATTAGAAATGGAATATCAGAAATTCTTTGACATAAAGGTTCTATATTAATTTCAAAAACATTAATTCTATGGAACAAATCTTCTCTGAAATTTCCGATTTGAATTTCTTTTTTTAGATCTTTGCTGGTAGAACAAATTAATCTTACATCAACAGTAATATCACTACTACCATTTACTCTTTTAAATTTTTGATCTGTTAAAACTCTTAAAATTTTTGACTGGATGTCTAATGGAATTTCAGAAATCTGATCAATAAGAAGAGTACCTTTGTTTGCTTTTTCAAGAGCACCATAGGAGATAGATCCATTATCTTTTTCTTCACCGAAAAGTTCGAGTTCATATTTATTTGAGTCAAGTAAAGCTCCATTTAATATTACAAAAGGATTTTTATTTCTTGATGAATTTTTGTGAATTTTTCTTGCTACTAATTCTTTACCAGATCCTGAAGGACCATTTATAAAAACTCTACTCTCAGTTAAAGATATTTTCTTAATTTGTTCAATTATATTCTTTGTATTTTTACTATCTCCAATTAAATCATATGATGAAAATAATTTGGTCTCATATTCTTTATTTTGTTTTCTTAAATTAAAATTTTCAACTGCACGACTTACAAAGTTTAACAATCTTTCCTTATCAAAAGGCTTTTCAATAAACTCAAAAGCTCCATAGTGTAAAGACTTAATGGCCATTTCCATATTTGCATGTCCAGAAATCATTATAACCGGCACATCTTTATCTTTAGTTTTAATATGAGATAAAAGTTCAATGCCATCATTATCTCCTTTATCTAATTTAACATCTAGAATTGCAACATCAGGTAATTTTTTATCAATTTCAGTTAATGCCTGATTATAGTTTGCAGCTATTCTTGTTTTATAACCAGCATCTATAATTAATTCATTAATGATATTTCGAATATCAGTGTTGTCATCAACTATTAGAATTTCTGTATTCATTATCTTAAGAATATAATTTTTATTTTTGCACCTTCATTTTTGGATACAAATTCAATATTACCATTATGATCATTTATTATTTTATTTACAATTGACAATCCAAGTCCAGTACCTTTTTGTTTTGTTGTGAAGTAAGGGTTTAAAATATTTTTTATATCTGTGTCCAAATCTTTAAATCCTATTCCAGTATCATCAATAATTAAGCTTATATGATCATCGGATTGATTTAGTTCAATAGATATAAACTTGTTAAAATTACTCACTTTTTCTGACTTTTGATGAATACTTTCAATAGAATTCTTTATTAAATTAAAAAAAACCCTGCTTAATTGCTCCTTATCACAATTAAATAATATTTTTTGATTATTATCTATAAACTTTATATTGATAGAGCTATCTAACTCTTGAAGTAATTTAATATTATCATTCATCAAAGAAACTAAATCATTATTTTGAAATATAGGCTTAGGCATTCTTGCAAAATCAGAGAATTCATTTACTAATTTTTCAATTTGTTTAATTTGATTATTTATAATCTGAAGATTTTCTTTAAAATTCTCATTATCATTTTCATTTAATTGAGATGAGTATTTGCTTTTTAATCTATCAATTGTTAATTGAATTGGTGTTAATGGATTTTTGATTTCATGAGCTAACTTTCGTGCTAAATTACCCCATGCTTCATGTCTTTCATTAATTATTAGTTTTTCTTGCTGATTTTTTAATTTATCAATCATTTGATTAAAATTCTTATTTAAAATTTCTAAATCTTTATCAGTTTTTAACTCAGGAACTTTAGTATTTAAATCACCTTCACCAATTGATGATGATGCTAATATAAGATTATTAATTGATCTAAAAAATCTTGAAGAAAAACGAATTGCTATAGAAATAGAAATAAACAATAAAAGTGAAACTACAATTATATATATTATTGCAAATGAAATTTTGATGCCAGTGCTTTTTTCCTCTACAGTATAATAAAAATTGATAGCCTCTTGTGACTCAATTAAATAACGCGAAATATCTTTATCTAAATATTTAACAACATATAAAAATCTATCTTCAAAGTTTTGTAAACGCATTATTGCAGCAGATCGATTTTCTAATGCATTAATAATCTTTAATGGACGATCATCATCAAGAACAAGATTTAAGGCTTTATCAACTGGAGCTATATAAGGCTCATCTTCATCAAGAGTTGTAAATAATAATTTTTTATTAACATCAATAATGTGTATTTCATCTACACCTCTAATAATCTTTTGGGTATTTAAAAATCTTTTATATTCATTAACATTATTGTTTAAAAATTTTTTACTTTTATTAATATCAAAAGCTACTAGTACTATTTCTGATTGAATTTTATTTCTTACTTCTTCGACATAATCTTTTGCCAATTGATATGAGTTATTAACAACTGTTGTTACTTTTTTGTCAAAATATTTTTCTAAGGCAAATGAAAATAAAAACAATGAAAATATTGATATTAAAAGTGAAGGTATAAGAGTAAATAATGCAAAATAAGTAATATATTTTTTATTTGAATTTAGGCCATCTTTATCAATATCATTTTTAATAGCTTTTTTTATTTCTAAAAAAATGAATACAAAAAGCAAAAAAAGTAAAAAAATATTTAAAATTAATAATAGTTGCAAATTATCATCTGATAACTCGATGTATCCTTTATCAATAAAAGTTAAAAAGGTTAAAAAACCTATTGAAAATGTGATAATAAAAAGAAATATTAAATATATATTTTTTTTGATAAATTCGTGCATTTTTAATAAATAATCACCATAAATAATGAACAATTATTTTATAATACTTGCCTCAGGACAAAGCAAAAGATTTAATTCGTCTAAACCAAAACAATTTATTAAGTATAAAAATAAAGCACTTTTTGAGCATTCCATTGACAAAGCTGTAAAGTCAAAACTATTTAAAAAAATTATTTTAGTTACAAATGATAAAAAACAAATCAAAAATATATTTCCAAAAAATATAATAATTATTAATGGTGGTAAAGAAAGATCTGACTCATCTTTAAAAGGTTTAAAATATGTCAAGAAATATAAACCAAATAATGTTTTGATTCATGATGCTGCAAGACCAAATTTCTCAGTTAGTCTTTTAAAAAAACTTATTAATTCATTAAAAAAGAATAAGGCATCAGTGCCTATAATTAACTCTAAAGACTCAATAAAATATAAGGTTAAAAATCAATTGTTTAATTTAAAAAGGGATAATTCTTTTTTAACACAAACACCACAAGCGTTTAAATTTAAAGATATTTATGAATTATCAATTAAACAAAATAACAAAATTCAAGATGAAGCTACATTATTTATTGAAAATAATTTAAATATTAAATTTATCAAAGGTGAAGTTACAAACGATAAAATTACTTTTAAAGAAGATATTAAAAATACAAAAACTTATTTTGGTATTGGTTTTGATATACATAGATTAGTTAAGAAAAAGAAACTTTATTTAGGTGGAATTAGAATACCCTTCCACTCTGGTTTAAAAGGTCACTCGGATGGAGATGTAATTTTACATGCAATAATTGATGCAATACTAGGTGCAATTAGAAAAAAAGATATAGGTTCACTTTTTCCAGATAATAAGAATAGATTTAAGAATATTAGATCACCAAATATGCTTAAACCTGTTCTTAAAATTTTAGATAAAAGTAATTTTTATATAAATAATCTTGATATAAATTTAATTTGCGAACAACCCAAAGTATCAAAATATAGGCAAAAAATAATAAGTTCATTATCCAATTTGTTAAAATTAAATAAAGATCTTATTAATTTAAAAGGTAAAACAGTTGAAAAACTTGGTCTAATTGGAAAAGAAAAAGCAATAGCTTGTGAAGTAGTCGTTTCTATTTGTAAATATGATTAAAACATTTAATTTCTTATTTGTTACTATGCTTGGCCTAGGTAAAGTAAAATTTCTACCAGGAACATTTGGATCTTTAGCTACTGTTATAATTCTTTACATTTGTTTTCATATTTTAAACTTAAATTCAAACGTTATACTTTTAGGAATATTAATAATTTTTATATATTCGTTCATTGCTGTCACAAATCATACTAAAAATAGTGAAAACAAAGATCCAGGAGAAATAGTTATTGATGAATTTATTGGACAATCAATACCCATATTCCTTTATGAAGTATCACATGGAACTGTTAAAGAGCCTAATGAAGCAGTAATATTTTATGGAGTTTGTTTCATATTATTCAGGTACTTTGACATCGTAAAACCATTTCCAGTTAGTTATTTTGATAAAAATTATAAAAACAGTTTTGGTGTGATTATGGATGATGTTTGTGCTGGATTTTATGTTGTCTTATCATTAATTTGTTTCATGGTTTTAAAAAGTTACATTTTATAATGAAAAACCTTGTAAAAATACTTACCAAAAAAAAATTAAAAATTGCTTTTGCTGAATCCTGCACTGGCGGAATGCTTGCTTCAGAAATAACTTCAATAAGTGGAGCATCAAAAGTATTTAGCCTGGGTCTCGTTACCTATTCAAATCAAGC
>QBYD01000011.1 GCA_003282975.1 Pelagibacteraceae bacterium AG-325-C10 | reverse complement strand
GAAGACCAACAGGTGGAGATCCAAATAGAAAAGCATTAAATTTACACCATGGTGTTTTAGTTTCAGATGCATTCATGAGAGCTGTTGAAACTGATGAACAATGGGCATTAAAAAGTCCAGCCGATGGCACAATTCAACAAACTATTTCTGCTAGAAATTTATGGATAAGATTATTAACTGCAAGAATTGAAACTGGTGAACCATATATCATCTACATTGATACAGTTAATAGGTTGATACCACAGCATCATAAGCTTGCTAATCTAACTGTTAAGACTTCAAATCTTTGCAGTGAAATAACTTTACCTACAGGAATTGATAAAGACGGACATGATAGAACTGCTGTATGCTGCTTATCATCACTTAACTTAGAAAAATATGATGAATGGAAAGACGATCCTGACATGATTAGCGATGTAATGAGATTTTTAGATAATGTCTTATCTGATTTTATAAATAAAGCTCCTGATCAATTTAAAGATGCAAAATATTCGGCAGGTAGAGAAAGAAGTGTTGGTTTAGGTGTAATGGGCTTCCATTCTTTCTTACAAAAAAATAGAATTCCTCTTGAGTCAGTGATGGCAAAATCTTGGAATAAGAAAATATTCAAACAAATTGATTCACAAGTAAATCAAGCATCAAAAGATCTAGCTGAAGAAAGAGGAGCTTGTCCTGATGCCGCAGAGTATGGTTATCAAGAGAGATTTTCAAATAAAACTGCAATAGCACCAACAGCTTCTATTTCAATAATTTGTGGTGGAGCTTCACCAGGTGTCGAGCCAATTGCAGCAAATAGTTATACTCACAAAACACTATCTGGATCTTTTAATGTTAGAAATAGATATTTAGAGGAAATATTGGAAAATCATGGAAAAAATGATGATGAAACTTGGTCTACAATCACGACAAATCAAGGTTCAGTTTCACACCTAGATTTTTTAACTGATTTAGAGAAAGATGTTTTTAAAACAGCTTTTGAACTTAATCAAAACTGGATTATAGAATTAAGTGGAGATAGAACTCCATTTATTTCACAAGCTCAGTCTGTTAATTTATTTTTACCAGCTGATGTTCATAAAAAAGAATTACACAAAATTCATTTTGATGCTTGGAAGAAGGGCTTAAAGAGTCTTTACTACTGTAGATCAAAATCAATTCAAAGAGCTGAAAATATCAATGATGCAAAATCAACAGATATTATGGCTAACGTTTATAAAAATAAAGCAACCAAAACCGAAGAACCAGAGTACGAGGAGTGTCTATCATGTCAGTAGTAGAAAAAGTAAATTCAGAAATTATTCAACCTGAAAAAAAAGAAATTATTCAACCAAAAAAAATGGGATTACTAGTTGAAAATCCTGTTTACAAACCTTTTAGATATCCGTGGTGTTACGATGCATGGTTAACTCAACAAAGAATTCATTGGTTACCAGAAGAAGTTCCACTAGGTGATGACGTAAGGGACTGGCAGAAAAATTTATCTACAGCTGAGAAAAATTTATTAACACAAATTTTTAGATTTTTTACTCAAGCAGATGTTGAAGTTAATAATTGCTATTTAAGACATTACACAACTGTTTTTAAACCAACAGAGGTATTAATGATGATGACAGCTTTTGCTGCAATGGAAACTGTTCACGTAGCAGCTTACTCACATCTTTTAGATACTATTGGTATGCCAGAGTCTGAATATTCTGCTTTCATGAAATATAAAGAAATGAAAGATAAGTATGATTACATGCAAGACTTTAATGTAAATTCTAAAGAAGATATTGCAAAAACTGTAGCTGTGTTTAGTGCTTTTACTGAAGGACTACAATTGTTTGCTAGTTTTGCAATTCTTTTGAATTTCCCAAGACACAATAAGATGAAAGGAATGGGCCAAATCGTAACTTGGTCTGTTAGAGATGAAACTCTTCACTGTAATTCTATGATTAGAATTTTTAAAGAATTCATCAACGAAAATCCTGAAATATGGACTCCTAAATTAAAAAAAGAACTTTATGAAGCGTGCAGAACTATTATAGCTCATGAAGATGCTTTTATAGATTTAGCTTTTGAAATGGGTCCAATGGAAGGTTTAACTGCTCAAGAAGTAAAAGATTACATAAGATTTATTGGGAACAGAAGACTTACTCAATTAGGTTTAGAGCCAATTTATGACATTGATAAAAATCCACTTGGCTGGTTAGACACAATGTTAAATGCCGTGGAGCATATGAACTTCTTTGAAGGAAGAGCTACAGAATATTCTAAAGCATCAACGCAAGGTACTTGGGCAGAAGCATTTAATTAATATTAAATACATTTTCCAAAAAAGTTACTAGATGAGTGTAGGTGGCAATTTCTATATAAAAAGAAGATCTGTTTTAGCTAGAAAAATGTCTTCTGAACCAATCAAAGATGTGGATCTAAAGACAATATTAGATGCTGGCATAAGAGTTCCAGATCATGGAGCTCTAAACCCCTGGAAAATATTAGTTATAAATAAAGAAAAACAAAAAACTATCGATGAACAGATTATTTTGTCAGAATATAAAAAAGAAAATCTGGATGCAAATGAGCATAACTTACAAATAGAAGCAAATCGTCTTCAAAGAGCTTCAGTCGTGTTAGCAGTATTGTCAACACCAGTAGAACACCCAAAAATTCCTAATTGGGAAATGGTTCTATCTTCAGGTGCTGTATGTATGAACCTTTTATCTTGTGCGCAATCTTTAGGTTATGCTGCTCAATGGCTAACAGAATGGTATGCATATAATGAAAAGATGTTGGAATATTTAGGCGGAAGACCAAATAAAGATAAAATATCTGGATTTATTTATATAGGCCATAAAATAGAAGAGCCTAACGAGCGAAGAAGACCCGACCCAGAAAAAGTAATTTCTTATTTATGATTGAGCAAATAAGTCTTTATCTTACCAGTGTTATTTTGGGAACAATGGTATTTTTTTCATTTGTTGTAGCTCCAGTTACATTCACAACGTTAAATGAAGAAAATGCAAGAAAATTTATTAGAAAAATATTTCCTTATTATTATTTATTTAATTTAACAATCAGTATCTTAACAATACTTTCTTTTGTATTTATCAAAAAATTCTCAATTGATTTTTATTTAATATCATTAATTGCAATCTTATTCGTAATTTCAAATTTTGTATTAATGCCTTTGATAAATAAATATAGAGATACAAACCAAGATAAAAAATTTAAATATTCTCACTTTATTTCAGTAGCAATTAATTTTGTGCAAATGATCTTATTAGTATTAATACTAATATAGTAATTAACGGTAATTTAATTCCATAACTTTTCGATGCTTGTTACCTTTGTACTTAGCAAGTGGTCGAATTAATTTATTTGCAGCATGTTGCTCCATAATATGAGCTGACCATCCTGTAATTCTTGAAATTACAAATATCGGTGTAAAAAAATCAGTATCAAATCCCATTAAATGATAAGTTGGACCAGTAGGGTAGTCTACATTTGGATGAATATTTTTTTTCTTAATCATAACTTTTTCAACAATGTCATAAATTTTTTCGAAAGTTTTATCTTTTTTAATTTTTGCAACTTTTCCAAAATATTCCCTCATTGTTGGAACTCTAGAATCTCCTGATTTATAAACTCTGTGACCAAAACCCATGACTACATCTTTATTTTTTAAAGCATTGTTGATCCATTTTAATGCATTTGAAGGTTTTTTAATTTTATTCATCATATGCATCACTTCTTCATTTGCTCCACCGTGCAATGGTCCTTTTAAGCTGGCAATAGCTCCAGTAATTGCTCCATGAATATCTGATAAGCTACTTGTAATAGTTCTTGCAGTAAATGTTGAAACGTTAAAGCTATGTTCAGCATATAATATTAAAGATACATCAAACGCTTTGACAATTTCTTTTTGAGGTACTTTTCCAAAACACATATAAAAAAAGTTTTCAGAAAATGATAAAGATTTTTTAGGTTTTATAATTTTTTTACCACTTCTAATTCTATAAAAAGCAGCTAACGCTGTCGGAGTTTTTGAAAAAATTCTTAAAGCTTTTCTCATGTTAGCTTCAAGAGAGGAGTTTGAAGTTTCTTTATCTTCTAATCCCATTATGCTTACAGCTGTTCTTGCCACATCCATAGGATGAGACTTTTTTGGCATATTTTTAATTACTTGATATAAATTTTTGGATAATTCTCTATTGTCTTTTTCTTCTTTTTCAAACTTTTTAAGTTGTATGGAATTTGGAAGATCTTTATTTAAGATTAAATACGCAACTTCTTCAAATCTACAATATTCACATAAATCTTGAGCCGCATAACCTCTATAAGTTAAAGAATTAATTTCAGGCATTACCTTTGAAACTTCAGTTTCGTCAACAACTATACCCAGTAAACCTTTTTTAATTTCATCACTCATTATTCATGTCCTTCCGTACTAAAATTATAAATTTTTTCATCTAGTGAGTTATACTTTTCATACTCAACCAATTCATAAAGCCTTTTTCTAGTTTGCATCTTATCAATAACGTTATTTTGGTGTCCATTCGCATAAATGTCTCTTAAGCCATCTTCGACATTTTTCATAGCTAATCTTTGAGTTGTAACTGGATAAATTACAATATTATAACCAAAGTCCTCTAACTCTTTATAATTGAAGAGTTTTGATTTTCCAAATTCAGTCATATTAGCTAGCAAGTAACAAGAAAGTTCTTTTCTTACTTTTTCAAAATCTTTTTCATCATATAAGGCTTCAGGAAATATTATTTCAGCTCCAGCATCTATATAAGCTTTACATCTATCAATCATCTTTTCTATTCCTTCAACACCTTTAGCATCTGATCTTGCAATAATTTTAAAATTAGAGTCTTTTTTAGCCGCTACACATTCTTTAATTTTTTTTACCATTGCTTCAGTTGAAATCAGCTCTTTATTATCTAAGTGACCACACCTTTTTCTTTCTATTTGATCCTCTAGATGAACAGCTGTAATTCCAAATTCTTCAAAAGTTTCTATAGTTTCTTTACAAGATTTAAATCCTGTATCTATATCCACAATTGTAGGTAAGTTTGTAACTCTCGAAATTAAGTATGATCTTGTACTTACATCTTGCAGGGTAGTTAAACCAATATCAGGAAAACCAAGGTCGTTAGCCATTACACCACCCGAAATATAAACAGCATCGTATCCAATCTCTTCAATTAGTTTTGCAGTTAAAGGATTATAAGCTCCAGGAACTCTTAAAATTTTATTGGAATTTAATTTATCAACAAAATCTATTCTTTTTTGACTTGGCTCTTTGTTAACGAAATGCACTAAAATATTCCTTTTTTTAAATTTCTTTTTAATTTATTTTTTTTAATTTCTATATTTAGTTTATCTAGTTGACCTGGTTTTAAATTTTTTAAATTTTGAACTACTTTTAAAAAACGATCACTTTCTTTTTTTTCTAAAATGCTATCTGTTAATGCTTTGAATTTATTAATATAGTTTTGTCTTTTAAACGGTCTTGCTCCATAAGGATGTGCATCTGCCCGATCAAGTTGCTCTGATATTTTTTTTCTATTATTTAAAGTAATAACAACTTTTGCTCCAAAAGATTTTTTCATTGGATTAGGATCATGGTATTTTTTTGTCCACTTCTTATCCTCATATGTTGTAATTGATTTCCAAATCTTTAGTGTGTTTTTTTTATTTGCTCTAGCTTTTGTATAAGATTTTACATGATGCCAATCACCATCTTCTAATGCTACAGCAAAAATATACATTATAGAGTGATCTAGTGTTTCTCTACTTGCATTTGGATCCATTTTTTGAGGATCATTAGCGCCAGTTCCAATCACATAGTGTGTATGATGACTTGTAAATATATCTATTTTTTTGATTTGACTTAAATTTGGAACTTTAGTTTTTAATTTTTTAGCTAAATCAATTAATGCTTGTGATTGATACTCTGCAGAATATTCTTTTGTATATGTTTCAAGTATTGCCTTTTTACTCTCATTTTTTTTTGGTAGTGGGACTTTGTAATTTGCTTTTTTTCCATCTAATATTCTAGCAATTACACTATCTTCACCTTCATATATCGGACTAGGTGCACCTTCACCACGCATAACTCTGTCCACAGCTTCAATAGCAAGTTTACCTGCATGCGCTGGCGCATAAGCTTTCCAACTTGAAATTTCACCTTTTCTAGATTGTCTTGTAGAGACTGTAGTATGTAAAGCTTGTTGAACAGCCTGATAAATAGTTTCGGTATTAAGTTTTAGCATAGAACCTAATCCAGCAGCAACACTTGGACCTAAATGTGCAATATGATCTACTTTGTGTTTATGAAGACAAATGCCTTTTACGAGATTTACTTGCACTTCATAAGCAGTAATAATTCCTCTCAGTAAATCTAGGCCACTTTTTTTATTTTGTTGAGCAACGCTTAATAATGGTGGAATGTTATCTCCAGGATGACTGTAGTCTGCTGCTAAGAAAGTATCATGAAAATCTAATTCTCTAACAGCAGTGCCGTTTGACCAAGCAGCCCATTCACAATCAAATTTTAATTTTGAATTTACTCCAAATAAAGTAGCACCATTTTTTCTTGAATGTTTTAAAGCCATTTCCCTAGAAGAAATTACAGGTTTTCTATTTAAAGAGGCTATAGCAACCGATGCATTATCAATTATTCTATTGATTACCATCTCTATTGCGTCTTTATTTAATTTTGCATTGTCGCTTGCAATCTCAGCAATTTTCCAAGCAAGCTGTTTCTTTTTTGGAAGGTGTATTTTAGACGGATAAACTTTAACTGTGTGTAATAACAAAAAAACTCCTTAGTAGTGATTTTGTTTTAATAGTTAAAAAAAAATAATCAATATTAAAGATATTTTGAAATTATTTTTTCAATTCCGATAAAGTCTTTTATTAAGTGATTATGATAGATTTCGGTTGTATTTTTTTCAGTATAACCGTTTTCAAGTAAAATAATTGGGATCTCTGCAGCTTTTGCTGCATTTGCATCTGTCTCACTATCTCCAATCATAATAGTTTTATTTACATCGCCATCTAATATTTCAACTACTGAAGTAAGATGTCTAGGATCAGGTTTACAATAATCAAAAGTATCTGAACCAGCCACATATTCAAAAAAATCATAAATACCAATTTTCTTTAAAAGATCATTTGATAAATGTTCTTGTTTATTTGTACATACAGCCATTGATATGTTTTGATTTTTACACCAGATTAAAAAATCTTTTACACCTTTGATCAGTGTACTTTCGTTAATAATATTTTTTCCATAATAATTTACAAACTCTTTAGACATTTCATCTTTTATCTTTAAATCAATTACGCTATGAAATTCTTTTTTTGCTTGACCCCAAATAGATCTTCCAATTAAGGCTCCAGCACCTTTACCAACTAAATTTCTAATTTCTTCAGTAGATTTTGTTGGATATCCAAATTTTTTCATTACATGATTATGAGCACGCATAAGATCTGGTGCCGTATCAACAAGTGTGCCATCAAGATCAAATAAAACTGTAAATTTTTGCTTCATTTTAAAAGTATTTTAAAGAAATATTATGTGAATTAATTAAGAAGTATACTTAATGTAAAGAATTTAAAAATGAAAGAATTAAATTTATATAAAATTCAAAATAAACTTAGAAATAAATTTTTAAAATCAGGTGTTAAAATGATGGGACCTGAAACAATTTTTTTCTCTACGGATACTAAAATTGGAAAAAATGTTACTATTGAACCTTATGTTGTAATTGGAAAAAAAGTTAACATAGGAAACAATGTGATTGTTAAATCTTTTTCCCACCTAGAATCTTGCAAAATCGAAAATAAAGTTGAGGTAGGACCTTATGCAAGAATAAGACCTGAGACAATTTTAAAAGAAGGTTCAAAGATTGGAAATTTTGTGGAAGTAAAAAAAAGTATTGTAGGAAAAAAATCTAAAGTAAATCACTTATCTTATATTGGCGACACCACTATTGGAAAATCTTCAAATATTGGTGCTGGAACAATTACATGTAATTATGATGGAGTTAAAAAGAGTAAAACAAAAATTAAAGACAATGTTTTTATAGGCTCTAATTCTGCATTAGTAGCGCCAGTTACTATTGAAGAAAAAAGTATTGTTGGAGCAGGCTCTGTAATTACTAAAAGTGTTAAAAAGAAATCTTTAGCGCTAACAAGATCGTTACAAACTGAAATTAAAAACTATAAGAGAAAATAATTTATGTGTGGAATAATTGGAATTTCCAGCAATAAACCTGTTTCAGCTAATATAATTAATTCTTTAAAAAAATTAGAGTACAGAGGCTATGACTCAGCTGGTATTGCAACTTTATCTGACGGTTATATTAACGAAGTAAAGTCTGAAGGTAGAGTTGAAAATTTAGAAAAAAATTTTGATTTAAAGGTTTTATCTGGAAATATTGGAATAGGCCATGTTAGATGGGCTACACATGGGGTACCTAATAGCATAAATGCACACCCACATTCATCAGATAATGTTTCTGTTGTACATAACGGTATAATAGAAAACTCAACACTACTTAAAAAATATTTAATAAATCAGGGCCATAAATTTAAATCACAAACTGATACAGAAGTAATTGTTCATTTGATTACAGAAAATTTAAAATCTTCTGAGTTACAGGAAGCTATTACAAAAACACTTAAACAACTTCATGGTAGTTTTGCTTTAGGTGTTATTTTTAAAGATAAACCAGATTTAATTGTTGGAGCAAGACGTGGTTCACCCCTTGCTGTTGGATATGGTCCAAACGAAAATTATCTAGGATCAGACTCTTATGCATTAAAATCAATGACAAATAAAATTACATATTTGGAAGATGGAGAATTTTGTATAATCAAAAAAGATGAAGTTAATTTTTTTAATAATGAGGGAAAAAAGATTAATAAAAAAATTTTAGAACTTTCATCAAAAGAAGAAAGTTATGATAAAGGTGATTTTAAGCACTTTATGGCTAAAGAGATTGAAGAGCAGCCACTGACTTTAAAAACAGGTATTAAAGAATATGTAGATAATATTAATAATGACATTAATATTTATAATTTTCCTTGGAAAATTAATGAAATTAATTCAATAACTTTAATAGGTTGCGGTACCGCATATCACTCATGTTTAATGGCAAAATATTGGTTTGAAGAATTAACTTCTTTAGATGTAAATATTGATATTGCATCAGAATTTAGATACCGAAAAAATAGATTCAAGAGTGATACTTTATATGTATTTGTTTCACAATCAGGTGAAACAGCTGATACTTATGCCGCTTTAGACATATGCAATAAAAACAATATGAAAACATGTGCAGTTGTAAATGTAATTGAAAGCTCAATTGCAAGGGACTCTAATTTTGTATTACCAATTCATTGTGGACCTGAAATCGGTGTTGCTTCTACCAAAGCATTTTTAGGTCAAATACTTGTTCTTTATATACTTGCTATTAAATTAGGATCTTTAAGGAGTGAGATTGAAAATAAAGTTTACCAAGACAAAATTAAAGATTTAAAAAATTTACCAACCTTAATTGAAAAGACTTTATTAATTGACAATGATATTCAATCAATTGCATCTACGTTTAATGAAGCAAAAGGATCTATGTTTTTAGGAAGAGGCTTTTCTTACCCAATAGCTTTAGAGGGTGCTTTAAAACTTAAAGAATTATCGTATGTGCATGCTGAAGGGTATCCAGCTGGAGAAATGAAACATGGACCTTTAGCATTAATAGAAGAAGGTATGCCTGTTGTAGTATTAGCTCCAAGAGATAGTTATTACAAAAAAACTATTTCTAATATGCAGGAAGTAGTAGCAAGAGGTGCGAAAGTTTTATTAATAACAAATAAAAGCACAGATGAAGTTGTATCTGAAAATATTTGGGAAACAATTGAAGTTGAAAGTACAAATGATGATTTATTACCTTTTCTTTTAACAATTCCTCTCCAAAAACTGGCTTATTACTCAGCCCTTAAAAAAGGTTATGATATAGATAAACCAAGAAATTTAGCTAAATCTGTAACAGTTGAATAAAACGTAAACTCTGTTAAAACAATCGCCAGTTGAATATGAAAAATTGGAAAAAAAATAGTTGGAGAAAATATCCCGTAAAACATATTCCCGAGTATCCAGATAAAAAAGAACTGGGGATGGTTCTGGATAAAATGAGTACGTTTCCACCTCTAGTATTTGCTGGTGAGACAAGACATTTAAAAGATCAACTTGCTGATGTAGTGGATGGTAAAGCTTTTTTACTCCAAGGTGGAGATTGTGCAGAAAGTTTTGCAGAATTTAATCCAGACAATATAAGAGATACATTCAAACTAATGTTACAAATGTCATTAGTTCTTACTTATTCAGCATCTTTACCTGTTGTAAAGTTAGGAAGAATAGCTGGGCAATTTTCAAAACCTAGAAGCTCACCTGTAGAAACTAAGAATGGAGTAGAGTTACCTAGTTACTTAGGAGACAATATAAATGGTATGGAATTTACAGAAAAAGCTAGAGTTCCAGATCCTAAAAGATTATTTAAAGCTTACTCTCAATCTGCGGCTACATTAAATTTGATCAGAGCTTTTTGCCATGGTGGTTTTGCAGACCTCCAAAATGTCCATAATTGGAACCTTGGTTTTATAAAAAATAGTCCTGAGTTAAAAAGATTTAAAGAATTAGAAGATAGAATTGCTGATTCTTTAGCATTTATGCAAGCTTGTGGAATTAATTCTGACTTTAACAGAAGACTAAAAACAGTTAATTTTTGGACTTCACACGAAGCTTTATTGCTTCCATTTGAAGAAACTATGACACGTACAGACTCTATTACGGGTGAAAATCATGATACTTCAGCTCACTTCGTTTGGATTGGAGATAGAACGAGGCAGTTAGATGGAGGACATGTAGAATTTTGTAGAGGTATTGAAAACCCAATTGGGATTAAATGTGGACCCACTTTAAAAGCTGATGATTTAATTAATTTGTGTAATAGAATAAATCCAAAAAATGAAAAAGGTAAAATTACTTTAATTTCAAGATTTGGTGCTGATAATGTTTCAAAACATCTTCCAAAATTAATTAGAGCGATTAAAAAAGAGGGATTAAATGTCATTTGGTCATGTGACCCATGCCACGGAAACACTATTCAGGCTGCCACAGGATTTAAAACAAGACCTTTTAATAGTGTTATTAAAGAAGTTAAAAATGTATTCGCGTGTCATTTAAGTGAAGGAAGTTATGCTGGAGGTCTTCATATAGAATTAACAGGTCAAAATGTTACAGAATGTATTGGTGGAGCTCAAAAGATTTCAGAAAAGGATCTGTCATCAAGATATCGAACTCATTGTGACCCAAGACTTAATGCAAATCAAGCTCTAGAATTAGCTTTTTTAATTTCTGATGAGATAAAAAAGAATAGCTCATATTCTAAAAATGCAAACAGAGCGGCATCTTAAGTCATTGTAAAACACAATAACAAATACTACTTTAGTAAATATGAACGCTTCAGAAAAAGTTAAATTTATTTCTAACTGGATAAGAGATTATGCAGAAAATATGCCAAGTAAGGCCCAATCATTAGTTATTGGAATTTCTGGTGGAATAGATTCATCGGTATCAAGTACTTTGAGTGCAATGACTGGATTAAAGACAATTGTTTTATCAATGCCAATAAAACAAAAATCTCATCAACATGATTTAAGTTTAAAACATCAAGAATGGTTGGTTAATAAATTCAATAATGTTGAAGCTCATACAATTAATCTAGATGAATTATTTTTAGCTTTTTCGGCAAGTCTATCTAAATTTGATAATGAACATGGAATGGCAAATTCTAGAGCTAGACTTAGAATGACAACACTTTATCAAGTAGCGGCAGCAAACAAGGGTATTGTTGTTGGAACTGGTAACAAAGTTGAGGATTTTGGTGTTGGATTTTATACAAAATACGGAGATGGTGGTGTTGATATTTCACCAATAGCTGATTGTAAAAAAACTGAAGTTTGGGATCTTGGAAAAGAACTTGGAATTTTAAAAGAGATAATTGAAGCAGCGCCCACTGATGGATTATGGGACGATGGTCGAACTGATGAAGGACAGCTTGGATTACAATATCATGAATTAGAAGAAGCTATGAATAATCCAAATTCACCTAATAGAGCGAAATACGAAATAATAAGAAAACAAAATTTGCATAAAATGGAGCCAATTCCAGTATGCAAAATTCCTAATTAATCAAATAGATTCACAAATCTATTATTTAAGTATATCTCTAAAATAATGAATAAAGATATTTTTTTAACAAATAATCTGAGTAACAAAAAAGAAAAATTTGTTCCAATAGATGAAAATAATATAGGTATGTATGTATGTGGCCCAACTGTCTATGATGACCCACATATAGGAAATGCAAGACCGATTGTAATTTTTGATATTCTTTTTAAAGTTCTTAAAAATAAATTTTCAAATGTAACTTATGTTAGAAATATTACTGATGTTGATGATAAAATAATTAAATCATCAAAAGAAAAAAACATATCGATCTCTGATTTAACTCAAACTGTTATTAAAAGTTTTAATGAAGACTGCAATTATTTAAATTGTGAAAACCCTTCACAACAACCAAAAGCAACTGAGCATATTGATTTAATGATTGAGATGATTTCTGAGTTAATTAAAAAAGGCTTTGCTTATGAAAATAATCAACATGTTTATTTTGAAGTTAAAAAATTTGATGATTATGGAAAACTATCAAATAAAAAATTAGAGGATTTATTAGCAGGATCTAGAATTGAAGTTAGTGATAACAAAAAAAATTCAGAAGATTTTGTATTGTGGAAACCATCAATAGATGATGAACCAGCATGGGATTCACCATGGGGCAAAGGAAGGCCTGGTTGGCATTTAGAATGCTCAGCAATGTCTAAAAAGTTTTTAGGTAATGAATTTGATATTCATGGAGGAGGTATAGATTTAATTTTTCCTCATCATGAAAATGAAATTGCACAATCAAGATGTGCAAATGATACTGATGTTTTTGCTAATTATTGGTTGCATAATGCTTTTATTACAATGTCTAATGAGAAAATGGCAAAATCTCAGGGAAATATTTTAAAGATAAAAGATTTTAGAAATAAAGTTAGTGGTCAAGTTTTAAGACTAGCGTTGATAAGTGCTCATTATAAACAACCCTTAGATTGGAATGATAAACTTTTAGAGGATTGTCAAAATACAATTGATAAATGGTATAATGTTTATTTACCATCAGAAAATGATTTAGATGATGAAATCATCCAACCTTTATATGATGATATCAATACACCTGGTTATATTGCAAATTTACATAAGCTTTATGATAAAGCCAACAAAGGAGATGAAAAAGATAAACAAATTTTTAACTCAGCATGTAATTTTATAGGTTTACTTAAAGAGACAAAAGAAGAGTGGTTAAATCACAAAAAAGGTAAAGTAGATATCTCTGAAAAAGAAATAGAAAATAAGATACAGCTAAGAAATAATGCAAGAGCAAATAAAGATTATAAAGAAGCTGATAATATTAGAGATTATCTTTTAGATAAAGGAGTTTTAATAGAGGATAAAGATGGTAAAACGATTTGGAAATTTAAATGAGTAAAGAAAAGCTATATATATTTGATACAACGTTAAGAGACGGTGCACAAACTCAAGGAGTTGATTTTTCAATTGATGATAAGGAAAAAATATCTGCTTCTTTAGATGTTTTAGGTGTTGATTATATTGAAGGTGGGTGGCCTGGAGCCAATCCAACAGATACTGAATTTTTTAATAAAGACCATGGTTTTAAAAACGCTAAACTTACTGCTTTTGGAATGACTAAAAAGTCTGAACATAGTGCTGAAAATGATCCTATGCTGGCATCACTAATCAATTCAAAAAGTTCTTCAGTATGTTTATTTGGTAAATCTTGGGATTTTCAAGTTGATGTAGCACTTGGAATAACTAATGAACAAAATTTAGAAAATATCAGCGAGAGTGCAAAACATATAGTTAGCTCAGGTAAAGAGTTTATGTTTGATGCAGAACATTGTTTTGATGGTTATAAAGCTAATCCAGAATACACACTTTCATGTTTAAAGGCAGCTTATAATCAAGGTGCTAGATGGATTGTATTATGTGATACCAATGGGGGAACTCTTCCACATGAAGTATCAAAGATAGTTTCAGAGATTGCAAAACATATTCCAGGTGAAAATTTAGGAATTCATGCACATAACGATACAGAAAATGCTGTTGCAAATAGTTTAGCTGCAGTTCAAGCTGGAGTGAGACAAATTCAAGGAACTATAAATGGATTAGGGGAGAGATGTGGAAATGCAAATTTAATGTCTTTAATTCCAACATTATTTTTAAAGAAAGATTTTAGTGAAAAATTTGAAATAAATATTAAACGTGAAAATTTACAAAATTTAACTCAATGTTCTCGTTTATTAGATGAAATATTAAATAGAAAACCTAATAAACATTTGCCTTATGTTGGTGCATCAGCATTTTCACATAAAGGTGGCATGCATGTGTCAGCAGTACAAAAAAACCCTAAAACTTATGAACATATTGATCCAGAGGAAGTTGGAAATTCAAGAAATATAGTTGTGTCAGATCAGGCTGGTCAATCAAATATAATGTCTAGATTAAAATCAATTGGTATTGAGGTTGAAAAAAATGATCCAAAAATTAAAAAACTTTTAGAAGAAGTAAAAGACAGAGAATTTATCGGTTATAGTTATGATGGAGCTGATGCTTCGTTTGAATTATTAGCCAGAAGATTAATGGGTGAAATTCCGAGATATATCTTGATTAATGAATACGATGTTTCAGTTAAAAAAGATAATGCAGGTGAAATTATTTCTCATGCAAAAGCCAACCTAGTTGTTGATGGTGAAAAAATATTGTGTGAAGGTCAAGGTAACGGACCTGTAAATGCTTTAGATAATGCGATTAGAAAAAATGTGAATAAGCTTGCAAAATATTCTGAATATTTAAAAGATTTAAAATTAGTTGATTATAAAGTTAGAATTTTAAACACTGGTACAGAAGCGGTAACTAGAGTTTCAATTGAAAGCACAGACTCAAAAGGAGTAAATTGGTTTACAATTGGGGTATCACCTAACATAATCGATGCTTCTTTTAAGGCATTAGTTGATAGTTTAGATTACAAGCTGTTTAAGGATAAAGCTCCTGCAAGCTTATAAGAATTGATACATTAACATTATGTCATCAAACAATATTACTTTTATCTTACATAAACCCCAACTATCAGAAAACATTGGTGCTTGCGCTAGAGGGATGAAGAACTTTAATTTTCAAAAATTAACTGTAATAGATCCAAAACCTATTTTTCCAAATGATAAAATTTTAGCAACATCTGTTGGTGCAAAAAATATAATCAGTAAAAGTAAAGTTTTTGATAATTTAGAGCCAGCATTAAAAAATATTGAATATGTGATTGCGACATCAGCAAGATTTAGAAACAAAAATATTAAACACATCCAATTAGAAGATTTAAAAAAAATTGATTTTACTAAAAAAGTGGCATTTCTTTTTGGATCAGAGGCATCAGGCTTATCAAATAATGAGGTAAGTTATGCAAATTATACATTGCAAATTCCAACTAATCCTGATTTTAAATCTTTAAATCTTTCTCATAGTCTAATCATTATTGCTCAATATGTTTCAAGTATAATTAAATCAAAGACTTCTAATTTTAAAAAATCAAAAAAAGTTAAAGCTGCATCAAAAAAAGAAATACATGCTATGACCAACTTATGTATTAAAAACTTGGATGAAATAAACTTTTTTAAACCTAAAGAAAAGAAACCTATAATGTTGGAAAATCTTAGAAATATTTTCTATAAAATGGAATTATCAGCTAAAGAGACACGAATATTAGCTAGTGTATTCGCCAGTTTAGGTAAAAAACGTTGATTGACAAAATATCCTGTAAGCTTATAAACCCCATTATTAAATGACAAAAAGATTAAACTCTAAACATAAAGTAGATAGAAGATTAAAGGTTAACCTATGGGGAAGACCCAAAAGTCCTTTCAATACTAGAGCTTACGGACCAGGCCAGCACGGACAGTCAAGACAAGGTAAACCATCAGACTATGGAATTCAGTTACAAGCTAAGCAAAAATTAAAAGCTTATTATGGAAACATTAACGAAAGACAATTTAGAAATATTTATAAAAAAGCAGTTATGCTTAAAGGTGATACTGGTGAAAACTTAATTGGATTACTTGAAAGAAGATTAGATGCAGTAATTTACAGAGCGAAGTTTGCAACTACAATTTTTTCTGCAAGACAATTAATCAATCATAACCATGTAAGAGTAAACGGCAAAAAGGTTAACATTGGAAGTTATTTAGTTAAAGAAGAAGATACAATTGAGATCAGAGATAAATCTAAACAACTTGCAATAATTGATATCGCTTTAGCTAATAAAGAAAGAGAAGCTCCAGAGTACATCCAGATGGATGAGAAAAATAAAAAATTTAAATTTGTAAGAACTCCTAAATTTGAAGAAGTTCCTTATCCAATCGTCATGGAACCAAATTTAGTAATTGAATATTACTCTAGATAATAATAATTAATTTTTAGCTTTAAAACTAATTCCTTTAGCCCCAAACAATTTTGCTAATTCTCCACTTTCATACATCTCTTTTACGATATCACAACCACCAATAAATTCTTTTTGAATATATAGTTGAGGGATAGTTGGCCAGTCACTGAAAGTTTTAATACCTTCTCTAATGTTTTGATCTTCTAAAACATTAACGCTATGAAATTTTACTTCAAGAAGTTTTAACATATTTGTTACTGCCATTGAAAATCCACACTGAGGAGCATCAGGTGTTCCTTTCATAAACAAACAAATTTCATTTGTGTCTATATGATTTTGAATTGTGTTTTTTGTATTTTCGTCCATTACTGCTCCTTTGTTTTAATTGCTAGGGCATGAAGTTCGTTACCCATTTTACCTTTAAGTGAATTATATACCATTTTATGTTGTTCAATTTTACTTTTCCCTGAAAATTGAGATGAAGTCACTGTTGCTGAATAATGATTACCATCTCCAGCTAAATCTTGAATTTCAACTATAGCATCAGAAAGTGCCTCTTTAATTAAACTCTCAATTTCTTTTAAATCCATTGCCATTATTTACTCATATATGTAGTTAACCAACTTGTATTAGATGTTTTTAATTCGTCAATTGTAACTTTTGTCTTTTCATTAATAAATAGCTCGTTTTCATTCACTGTTCCTAATTCATCAAAATGGACAGCATTTTTATTAAGTATATCAGTTACTTTTTTAAGATCCTTTTTGGTAATCTCAATTATATATCGACCTTGATCTTCAGCAAAAAAGTATTCAATTTCATTAATTAAATATTTTGGTTTTTTAAGATTTATACCCTTATTTCCTTTAATACACATCTTGCTAACAGCAGTAATTATACCACCAACTGATACATCGTGAGCACTTTGAACTAGGTTGCTATTTATTAATTTTAATAAAGTTTCTCCATTATTTTTTTCATTAAATAGATTTATTTCTGGTGGTGGTCCATTTTTTTCATCTAATATATTTCTCGCAAATAAACTTTGATCTATATGACCTTCAGTTTTACCGATAACTAAAATTATATTATCAACCTTTTTAAGGTTCATTGTGATCATTTTTTTATAATCTTTAATTAAACCAACACCACCAATCGATGGAGTTGGCTTGATACCTTCATCTTTCGTTTGATTATAAAAAGATACATTTCCTGAAACAACTGGGAATTTTAAGTATTCAGCTGCTTCACCTATACCCTGAACACACTCTACAAACTCACCCATGTTTTCTTCATTTTCAGGACTACCAAAGTTTAAACAGTTTGTAATAGCTATTGGTTTAGCACCAACAGAAATTAAGTTTCTAAAACTTTCGCAAACAACTTGTTTTCCACCTGTTAAAGGGTGTGCCCAACAATATACAGCAGAGCTATCAACTGATGCTGCAACAGCTTTATCAGTTCCATGAACTCTAACAACTCCCGAGTCTCCACCTGGTTTTTGAATGGTGTCTCCCATAACAGTATGATCATATTGTTGCCAAATCCATTCTTTGCTACAAACATTTGGATTTGCTAAAATTTTTTTTAAGACATCAATTATCTTTAAATTTTTAAGATCTTCTTTTTTAATTTTATTTTTTTTAGGTAGTTTTGTTTTTTTCCATTTACGGTCATACATAGGCGAATTTTCAACTAAAGTATTCACTGGAATGTCAGCAACTTGCTCATCATTAAAATAAAGCTCAATTTTTTTTGATTTAGTAGTTTTACCAATAACAGCAAAATCCAAGTTCCATTTATCAAATATTTTTTTAGCTTGTTCTTCTTTTCCACTTTCTAAAACAATCAACATTCTTTCTTGGCTTTCTGAAAGCATAATTTCATATGGTGTCATCTTTGCTTCTCTACAAGGAACTTTATTTAGATTAATTTCAATTCCAAGATTTCCTTTAGATGCCATTTCAATACTAGATGAAGTAAGTCCAGCAGCACCCATGTCTTGTATAGCAATAATTGAGTCTCCTGCCATTAATTCTAAACAAGCTTCAAGGAGTAATTTTTCTGTAAAAGGATCTCCAACTTGAACTGTTGGTTTTTTTTCTTCAATTTTTTCATCGAAACTAGCTGAAGCCATACTGGCACCGTGAATTCCATCACGACCTGTTTTAGATCCGACATAAATTACAGGTTTATTTAATCCTGCAGCTTTAGAGTAGAAAATCTTATCTTTTTTAACTAACCCCAAAGTCATTGCATTTACTAGGATATTACCATTATATGAACTATCAAAGTTAGTTTGACCAGCCACAGTTGGAACTCCCATACAATTTCCGTAGCCACCAATACCGTGAACCACACCTCTTAATAGGTTTTTAGTTTTTTTATGTTGAGGGGATCCAAAATGAATAGAGTTTAAATTAGCAATAGGTCTAGCTCCCATTGTAAATACATCTCTCATTATTCCACCAACACCGGTTGCAGCTCCCTGATAAGGCTCAATAAAAGAAGGGTGGTTGTGACTTTCAATTTTAAAAACTATAGCATCATCGTCACCAATATCAATTACTCCAGCATTTTCTCCTGGTCCTTGAATTACTTGTTTGCCCTTAGTAGGAAGTTTTTTTAAGTGAAGTCTTGATGATTTATAAGAGCAATGCTCATTCCACATAGCGGAGAAAATACCAAGTTCTGTAATATTTGGAGTTCGTTTAAGTAACTTACAAATTTTAGCATATTCGTCTTTTTTAAGACCATGATCTATAGCTACTTGTTCGTTTGCTGTCATTTAAGGTTATTAATCAAATTATTAAAAAAAAGTGAACCATCTTCACCTGATAGAGAAAGGTCAATCATCCTCTCAGGATGAGGCATCATTCCTAAAACATTTTTTTCTTTATTAAATATACCTGCAATATTTTTAATTGACCCATTCGGATTAAATTGTTCTTCTGTTTTTCCATCTTTATCACAGTAATTAATTGCAACTTGTTCATTATCTTCAATTTCTTTTAATTGATCTTTTGTACAAAAATAATTTCCTTCATTATGAGCAATATGAAATTCTAAAACATCATTATCAATATTTTTAAAGAAGGTATTTTTTTTATTTTTAATTTTTACGAATACATTTTTACAAATAAATTCTAAATATTTGTTTCTTAGCAAAACTCCTGGAACAAGCCCTGTTTCAACTAAAATTTGAAATCCATTGCAAATTCCCATCACCATTCCACCCGAGTTAGCAAAGTTCATAACTGATTTCATTATTTTTGACTTTGAAGCCATGCTTCCACATCTTAGATAATCTCCATAAGAAAAACCCCCCGGTAATACGACTAAATCACTTTTGGGAAGTTCAGTATCATCATGCCAAACCATTTTATTTTTAAAACCAAATTTTTTTAGAGCAACGTCCATATCTCTATCACAATTAGAACCAGGAAATGTAATAACAGATGATTTCATTTAATTATTGTACATCAATAATTTTATAATTTTCGATAACTAAATTAGCTAAAAGTTTTTTACACATTTCTTCAACTTTTTCTTTAGCTTTGTTTGGAACACTCTCTTTAGTATCAATTTCAAAATATTTTCCTTGTCTAACTTCATTGACATCGTTGAAACCCATTCCATCTAAAGTTTGATGGATAACTTTACCTTGAGGATCAAGTACATCTTTTTTAAGAGTTATAATTACTGAAATTTTCATTTACGTTTTCTTTTAACAGATGATAGTTTTGTAACATTTACTGCTGAAACATTTGATTGTTCATGAAGGATACCAAGTCTTTTTGCAACCTCTGTGTATGCTGGAATGAGATCGCCTAAATTTTTTCTAAATCTGTCTTTATCTAATTTTTTATCAGTTATACTGTCCCAAAGTCTACATGTGTCAGGGCTTATTTCATCTGCAAGTATAACCTCATCTTTACCATTAATTTTAAGTCTTCCAAATTCTAGTTTAAAATCAATGAGTTTAATCCCAACACCTCTAAACATTCCAATCATAAAATCATTAATTCTTAAGATCATCTTTTTTACCTTTTCGACCTCTTTTTTAGTAGCCCATTCAAAAGCCAAAATATGTTCCTCTGCAATTAATGGATCACCCAATTTGTCATCCTTTAAGCAATACTCTATTAATGGCTCTTTTAAAACAGTACCATCCTCGATACCTAGTCTTTTAGTAATAGAACCAGATGCTACATTTCTAACAATGAATTCAATAGGTATAATTTCAACTAACTTAATAACTTGTTCACGCATATTGAGTCTTTTTACCAAATGATTTTTAATTCCTATTTGTGATAAATTTGAAAGAATATGTTCAGATATTCTATTGTTTAAAACACCTTTCCCTTCGATAACAGATTTTTTTTGATTATTAAAAGCTGTTGCATCGTCTTTAAAATACTGAATAACTAAACCTTTATCATTTGTAGCATAAATGATCTTAGCTTTACCTTCGTATAATTTTTTTCCTTTTTTCATTATTTAAAAACTCTTCTAAAGATCAAATTTACATTTTTAAAGTGTTTTACGTAACTAAATATAGATTTTAATTTTTTTGGGGTAATTTTATTCATAATTAATTTATCAGAGGAGATAACATCAAATAAATCTAGATTTTCAGCAAAACATTTCTTGGCATAACTTTGAACCACTTTATACGATTGTTCTCTACTTAAACCTGATTTTGTTAATTCTAACATAACTTCTTGTGAAAAGATTAAACCTTTGGTGATATTCAAATTTTCTAACATTTTTTTTGGATACACAATCATATTATCTAAAATATTGGTTAATCTTACTAAAGCAAAGTCAGTTGTAATATTTGCATCAGGACCAATATTTCTTTCAACACTTGAATGAGAAATATCTCTTTCATGCCATAAAGCAATATTTTCTAAAGCAGGTATTACAGCACTTCTGACCATTCGAGTAAGTCCCGTTAAGTTTTCACTTAAAATAGGATTTTTTTTATGTGGCATTGCTGAAGAGCCCTTTTGATTTTTTGAAAAATATTCTTGTAATTCATACACTTCTGTTCTTTGTAAATGTCTTATCTCAATTGCAACTCTTTCTATTGATCCTGCAATAATTCCTAAAACTGAAAAATAAAAAGCATGTCTATCTCTAGGGATCACTTGTGTTGATATGGGTTCTACTTTTAAACCCAATTTTTTTGCAACATGTTTTTCAACATTTGGATTGATATTTGCAAAAGTCCCAACAGCACCTGAAATTGCACAAGTTGAAACTTCATCTATGGCATCAACTAATCTTTTTCTATTTCTCTTAAATTCTTCGTAAAACGAAGCTAATTTTAACCCAAAGGTTACAGGCTCCGCATGAATGCCATGGCTTCTTCCCATGCACGGAGTAAATTTATATTTTTTAGCTTGTTTTTTTATAACTTTTAAAATTTGATCAATATCTTTAAGAATTATTTTTCCTGATTGAACCATTTGAATATTAAAGCTAGTGTCCAATACATCAGATGAAGTCATTCCTTGATGTAAATATCTAGCTTTAATACCAGCTTTTTCAGTAACCGATGTTAAAAATGCAATTACATCATGTTTGACTTCAGACTCTATTTTATGAATTCTATTAACATTAATTTTTGCTTTTTTTCTTACAATTGAAGCAACACCTTTTGGTATTTGACCTATTTTTTCCATTGCTTCAGCTGCAGCAATCTCAACATCAAGCCAAATTTGATATTTATTTTCTTCTGACCAAATGTCAGTTAATTCTTTACGAGAATATCTTTTAATCATTAATTATAAGTATGGGGGCTTAGAAAAACCTTTAGCAGATTCTGTAAAGATTTCATAACCATTTTCAGTAATTCCTATTGTATGTTCAAATTGTGCAGATAAAGATTTATCTTTTGTAACAGCTGTCCAACCATCATTCAACATTTTTACATCATATTTACCAGCATTAATCATAGGTTCAATTGTAAATGTCATACCAGGTCTTAAATCCATGCCTGAATTTTTACTTCCATAGTGTAAAATATTTGGTGGTTCATGAAAGGTTGTGCTTATTCCATGACCACAAAAATCTCTTACAACAGAAAAACCTTTTTCTTCGACAAAAGATTGAATTTCATATCCTATATCACCTAATCTAATTCCAGGTTTTAATATTTTGATAGCTCTCATCATAGACTCATATGTTATATCTATAAGATTACTCAATTTGACTGAAGTCTTACCTACTGAAAACATTTTACTAGTGTCACCATAGTGATTGTCAACAATAGCAGTCACATCTACATTAATAGCGTCTCCATCTCTTAAAGTTCTATCAGATGGAATACCATGACAAACTACGTGATTTAAAGATGTGCAAAGTGATTTTGTAAAGCCTCTGTAATATAGTGGTGCTGAATGACCACCATTGTCTCTAATAAATTCGTATCCAAGTTTATCTATAAAGTCTGTTGAAACACCTTCTTTAATATTTTCAGTTAGCATATCCAGTGTGTTTGCAGCTAGTCTTCCTGCAATTCTCATTTTTTCAAATTTTTCTTTATAATCAGTCATCAATAATTTTAAGTTTTTTATCTATAAAAATTTTTTTAGAACTAACATCACATCTATACGCTAAAAAATTTACACCTGCTTTTTTTGCAATTAAATAATTTTTATAATATTCATTGTCAATATCTTTTGCTATTTTAAAATATTTCATATTTTGAATTTGCACTAAAAACAATAAATAAGTTTTATAACCTTTTTTTATGGCATCAATAAGGGTAAGCAAATGTTTAGAGCCTCGAGAAGTGATAGCGTCTGGAAATTCAGCAGTATTTTTATCTCTAAATAAAGTCACATTTTTAACTTCAACAAAAATTTTTTGTTTTTTTTTCTCGAGTAGAAAATCAAATCTAGTTTCTTTATTAAAAAAAACCTCAGGTTTTATTAAATCATTGTCTTTAAGTTCTTTTATAAGATTATTTTCTAAACCATGTTGGGCTATTTTATTAGCCATGTGAGTATTAACCCCAACTAGATTTTTTCGGGCTTTTATGATTTCAAGTCCATATTTAAGTTTTCTTTTTGGATCATTATTTGGAAGTAGATAGACATCGTTTCCTTCATCCAATAAGCCTTTCATAGAACCTGTATTAGGACAATGTGCTGTGACAATTTCTTTACCCAATTTTATATCAGTAAAGAAGCGTTTATATCTTTTGATTAATTTGCCTTTTACTAAAGACTTGGTAAATTCCATTTCTAAATTATACAATTAAAATGACTAAAAACACAAAAGTTAATGCTGCAATTTTAATCATAGGTAATGAAATTTTATCAGGAAGAACTCAAGATACTAATACTTCAACCTTAGCAACTTGGCTTAATTCAATTGGTGTAAAAGTTGGTGAGGTTAGAGTTATTCCAGATGTAGAGAAAACAATTATTGATGTATTAAATTTATTAAGGTCAGAATATAATTATGTTTTTACAACTGGTGGTATTGGACCAACTCACGATGATATAACTGCACAGTCTGTTTCGAAAGCATTTGGAATTAAATATGAAATACATAAGGAAGCTTATAAAATTTTAGAGGCATATTATAAAACTGGTGAATTTAATGAAGGTAGACAAAAAATGGTTTGGATGCCTGAAAATGCAAATTTAATTTTAAATCCTACAAGTGGTGCACCTG
The DNA here is from genome assembly GCA_003282975.1 of Pelagibacteraceae bacterium AG-325-C10. Classification (GTDB taxonomy): domain Bacteria; phylum Pseudomonadota; class Alphaproteobacteria; order Pelagibacterales; family Pelagibacteraceae; genus Pelagibacter. The sequence continues at coordinate 14,679 of QBYD01000011.1, read as the reverse complement.
GATTTAGTGTGGAGAATGTATTTTGTTTACCTGGAGTACCATCAATTTTAAAATCAATGTTGGGTGGCTTAAAAAATGAAATAGTAGGAGGAAAACCTATTTTAAGTTTAACTGTGAGTTTAAAAACAGTTGAAAGTGAAATTGCAGACTCTTTAACAAAAGTTCAAAACAATAATCAAGATGTTGAAATTGGAAGCTACCCTTTTTTTCATGCAGGAAAATTAGGTGTTTCAATTGTAATACGTTCAGAGGATCAATCTAAAATTGACGAATGTAGTTCCCAGATTTTAAAGTTTGTTAATGAAAAAAATATTGAAGTAGTGGACCGGTAAATGCTTTATTTTGCCTATGGAAGTAATTTACATCATTTTCAAATGAAACGTAGATGTAAAGATAGTATTTTTTTAAAAAAGATAAATCTTAAAGATTTTAGATTAACATTTAGAAGTAAATATAGAGCAGCTGATATTGAACCAAAGAAAAACTCTATTGTACCAGGTGGTTTGTTTGAAATTTCAAAAAGTGATGAAAAAAAATTAGATCTTTATGAAGATTATCCAATTTTATATAAGAAATATTACTTTAGTTACTATGGAAAAAAAGTAATGACCTACACAATGGTTAAAAAATCTCCTTTTAAATTTCCAACAGAACGATATCTCAATGTTGTAAAACGTGGATATAAAGATTGTGGTCTTGATAAAAAATTTCTTACTCATGGATTAAAAGCTATTTAATATAAATGTTTTTACACACAAAATTAGAAAATAGAAAAGAACCTATAAGAATTGCTTTTATAGGTTGTGGAAAATTCGTTAGCATGTTTCTAGCTCAATATAATCATTTAGATAAAATTCAAATTGATAGCATAGTTGATTTAAATATAGATAGAGCAAAGAAAAATTGTATAAATAGTGGCATTAAACAATCTTCAATTGATGAAATAAATTTTACAAATTCTTTAGATGATATTTTAGATAGAAATATTGAAATTTTTATTGAGGCAACAGGTAATCCAATTGTTGGGACTGTTCATGCAGTAAAGATAATTAAAAATAAGAAAAACTTAATTTTGGTTAATGTTGAAGCAGATATAACTTGTGGCAAATATCTATCCGATCTTGCAAAAGAGAATAATGTTATCTGCTCTATGGCTTATGGTGATCAGCCGTCATTAATATTAGAGCAAATTGAATGGGCAAGATTAAATGGTTTTTCTGTAGTATGTGCAGGAAAAGGCACAAAGTATCACCCCACATTTGAATACTCTACACCTGATACAGTTTGGGATTATTATGGATTAACCAAAGAACGTGCTGAAATTGAGTCTGGCATGAATCCTAAAATGTTTAACAGTTTTTTATGTGGAGACAAATCAGCTATTGAAATGTGTGCTGTAAGCAATGCTGCTAATCTAAAGTGTCCTGAAAATGGCTTAACATTTCCACCAATAGGTGTTTATGATATTGCAAAAAAAATGATACCAAAGTCTGAGGGAGGATTAATAGACTTTGAGGGTCAAGTTGAAGTTATATCAAGTATTGATTTTGATAAAAAAGATATTGCAAATGATTTAAGATGGGGTGTTTACATTGTCATTAAAGCACAAAATGAATATGTAAAAAATTGTTTTAAAGATTATGGAATGGTTACAGACACATCAGGAAATTACTCAGCTATTTGGAGACCTTATCATTATATAGGTTTAGAACTTGCTCAATCTATTTATTCAATAGCTTTAGATAATAGAGCAACTGGTTTTACTAAGAATTATAATGCTGATGTTGCAAGTTATGCAAAAAAGGATTTAAAAAAAGGAGATAAACTTGACGGGGAAGGAGGGTTTTGCGCAAGAGGTCGTCTAGTTACATCTGAAAAATCAAAAAGAGAAAAAATCTTACCGTTAGGCCTTACAGATAACGCAATTTTAGTAAGAGATATTAATAAAGATGACATTATAAAATTAGATGATGTTGATTTAGATATTCCTGAAGATATTGTTAAAGCAAGAGAATATCAGTATAATAATCTAAATTAATTATGCCTTTATTAAATGATAAATTAAAAATGATTTCCTGTACAGATTTCAGGTTATTTTTAAAAAAATTAATAAAAGACAAGATAGAAAAAGAATGGTCCGAACATTATGTTGATGATTTAAATCTAGTTATCCTTCCTAGAAATACTATTAAAAGAAGATATGAAAATAAGGGAATTGATCTTATAAAACTTATTAATAATCCCAGTTATTACAAACATGTAAAAGCAAATGTTAATTTTAACGGTTCTTTAGAAATTGAAAAACAACAGAGATAAATATTTTGTCTAATAAATTTTATCTCAATTATCTTTAAATTGTTCAAATTTAATAAAGTTAAGATATAAATGATATTATGAAAACTTATAACATTGCATCAATTGCAGGTGACGGGATAGGAACTGAAGTTGTTCCTGAAGCTCATAAAGTTTTAAAAAAAATTTCAGAACAACATCAATTTAAATTAGTAATTGATGAATTTGATTTTGCATCTTGTGATTACTATGAAAAACATGGAAAAATGATGCCAGATAACTGGAAAGAAAAAATTGAAAAACACGATGCTATTTTTTTTGGAGCTGTTGGAATGCCAGACAGATATCCTGATCATATAACTTTATGGGGATCATTATTAAAGTTTAGAAGAGAATTTGATCAATACATAAATTTAAGACCTGTTAAATTATTCCCAGGTGTTAAATCACCATTAGCTGACAAAAAACCTGGTGATATTGATATGGTAATTATTAGAGAAAATACTGAGGGAGAATATTCATCAGTTGGTGGAAGAATGTTTGAAGGAACTGATAGAGAAATGGCTCTTCAGGAAACCATTATGTCTAAGCATGGAATTGATAGAGTGCAAAAATTTGCTTTTGAATTAGCTAAATCTAGAAAAAGAAAAAAACTTACTAGTGCAACTAAATCAAATGGTATTTCAATTACAATGCCGTACTGGGATGAGAGATTTAATGAAAATAAAAAAGACTATTCAGATATTGAAACTGATCAATTTCATATTGATATTTTAGTTGCTCGATTTGTTTTAAATCCTGAGTGGTTTGATGTTGTTGTAGCTTCTAATTTATTTGGAGATATTTTGTCAGATTTAGGTCCAGCCTGTACTGGAACCATTGGTATTGCACCATCTGCAAATATAAATCCTGAAAAAAAATTTCCATCATTATTTGAACCAGTTCATGGATCTGCACCTGATATTGCAGGAAAAGGTATTGCCAATCCTATTGGTCAAATTTGGTCTGGTGCTTTGATGTTGAATTATCTTGGTGAAAAAGAAGCTGCTAATTCAATTATGACATCAATTGAAAAAACTTTATTTGATAAAAAGAATAGAACAAAAGATTTAAATGGAGAAAGCAATACTATTCAGTGTGCTCAAGCAGTATTAGACAATTTGTAATTAATAATGATTAAAATTATTCCAAATAAAAAAGAAATTGGAGCTGAGATTGAATGCGATTTAAAGAAAATCTCAAATCATGATTTGAAAAAAATAAAACAAGCGCTCTATAAATATGGTGTAATTTTTTTTAGAAAACAAATTTTAACATCAAGTTCGTACATTAAGTTTGCTAAGAATTTTGGAAAATTAGCAAAATATCCAAGATTAAAAGGTCTAAATAAAAAATATCCTCAAATCACTGTTGTACAACGAAAAGCTACCGATAAAGGACCAAGTTTTGGAGAACAATTTCATACAGATTCAATTTACACAAAAAAACCTCCAAGATTTACGATGTTGTTATCAAAACTTGTACCAAAGAAAGGTTTAGCTAATACAGAGTTTTGCTCTCAATATTTAGCCTATAAACAATTACCAGCTGGAATTAAGAAAAAATTAAAATTGTCAAAAGGTGTTTATTCATCTGAGGGACCAATATCAATCACTACACAAGAAAGAGTTAAAGAAAAGGGTAGAAAAATCAAAGAATTAATTTCCACTCATAAAATTTTAAAAAAGATAAATACAAATTACGCAATTTATTGTAGCCCTGGTCATTTAATAGATTTTAAGCCTAAAATTAAAAATCAAATAAAACTAAAAAAATTATTATTAAATCATCAAGTTAAGAAAAAATTTCAATATTCGTTACAATGGGAAAAAAACCAGCTTGCTATTTGGGACAATAGATCAATGCTTCATCAAGCAACACCATTTAAAGGTAATAGAGTAATGCATAGAATAACGATTCATTAAGATAAAAAAATTTTACTTATTAGACTTGTTCAATTATAAATATTAGCATAAATACTCATGAAATTCATTAATGCCCTCGTGGTGAAATTGGTAGACACAAAGGACTTAAAATCCTTGCCGCTTGCGGAGTGCCAGTTCGAGTCTGGCCGAGGGCACCACTAAATGAGTAATCCTCAAATTATTTCTGATAAAAATAAAAAATCATCCAATATTAAAAATTTACTTTTAAAAAAAATTAAAAATTACCAATTTAAACAAGACAATCTTGTAATCGTTATTGGTGGTGATGGCTTTATGCTTGAAACTTTAAAAAAAAACAAGAATTTAAAAAAAAGATTTTATGGAATTAATTCAGGAAATTATGGATTTCTAATGAATAAGTTTTCTTCAAAAAATATTATTAAGAATTTGACTAATGCTAATATGATTTCAATTTCACCACTAGAAATGATCGTAAAAAATAAGAATAATCAAACAAAAAAATCATTAGCGATAAATGAGGTATCAGTTTTAAGACAAAGCAGACAAGCTGCATCTTTATCAATCAAACATGGTTCAAAACAAATTATTAAAAATTTAGTTGCAGATGGAGTGCTAGTATCAACTCCTGCAGGTAGTACTGCCTACAATCTTTCAGTTCATGGACCTATCTTGAGTTTAAATTCAAAAAAATTATCTATTGCTCCTATTAGTCCATTTAGACCCAGAAGATGGAGGGGTAAAATAGTTAATGATAAACTTAAAATTATAATTACCAATTTAAATCCAACCAAAAGACCAATTAGCGCTGTTGCTGATAATTTAGAAGTTAGAAATGCTAAATCTATTTCTGTTCAAACTAATAATAAAATAAAATTCAATCTTCTGTATGATAAAAGCAAAAGCTTACAAAAAAAAATTAAAATTGAACAATTAAGAGGAGAAACGAGCTAACTTATTTAATTTTATTGAGTGATGGTGACCTCGCTCGGTTTCGAACCGTGACCTATTGATAAAAAATCAATTACTAAAGTTTAAATAAACATTTGATTGCATTAATTTATTTAAAATATTTTTAGTCTGGTCACATTCTTGGCACAGTGGTAAAGTTTTTATGATGAAAATACTTTTATATATCATTTGTTATATTTTTTTTTGGGCAGATATATCTTTATCATTACCATTGTGTACAGATGCTGATGTAAGAAAATGGACTAACTGTAAAGGCGAGGTAAATATACCTGATGGAACTAAGTTTATTGGAGAGTGGAAAGAAGGTAATCCAAATGGACAAGGGAGTTTAACATATCAAGACGGCAGAAAATATGTTGGTGAATGGAAAAATGGTTCTCATGATGGTAAAGGAACTTTTACTTATCCTGATGGAGCAAAATATGTTGGTAATTGGAAAGATGGCAAACAAAATGGAGAAGGTGTATTTTCATATCCGAATGGTGCAAAATATATTGGGAATTTTAAAAATTCTCGCCAACATGGAGAAGGTACTTATATTTCAAAAACAGGAGAAAAATTTATTGGTTTATGGACTGATGATCAATTAAATGGAAAAGGTATATTTACATCACCTAATGGTGAAAAATATGAAGGAGAATTTAAGAATAGTCGTAAACATGGAAAAGGTATTATAAATTACCCTGATGGAAAAAAGTATTCAGGTGAATGGGAGAATGGAAAAATTAAGAGTGAATTGTAGTTTTCAAAATCTAGTTAAATTTTATTTGAAAAAAAATAGTTGTCCTTGATTTAATTGGTTGATGGTGCCCCCGCACGGATTCGAACCGCGGACCTATTGATTACAAATCAGGAATAAAAGTTAAAATAGATATTTGTTTCCAATGAAATTTGATATTTAATATTGATCTAGTCACACTAGCGTCACAGTGATACTATTTATTATGAGAAAAATTATTCTTTCTTTGTTTATTATTCTATTTTTTCAAACACCGTCTTATGCATTTTGTATTTTCTTTTGTGATCCAGATGTAGAAGGATGCGTTTATAGTCAGGATACAGGAGAAAAAATTGATTGCATCGGAGGTATAACCTACAATGAAAGAAAAGATCCTGGTAGTCTAAGTAGAGCAGAAAATTATTGCCTCTCTTATTTAAGAGAACAGGCCTATGATGCAGGACATTCAAATTATTCAATTGAAGGGTGCTATGATATGAATGCATCTCCTTATAATTAAATGAAGAAACTTTTAGGGATTGTGGTTCCGAGTTAAATGGCAACTTGGAAAGAAGATATAATTAAGGCTTTAGAAAATTTAGGTGGCGTAGCACATTTATCAAAAATTTATAAAGAAGTAGAACGCATAAGAGAAGGAAATTTAAACCCTACTTGGGATAGAACAGTTCAAAGAGAATTAGAAACTAATTCTTCAGACTCAGATGCATTTAAAAAGGATAGGAAAGGTGATGATCTTTTTTATATGGCTGAAGGAAAAGGAAAAGGAGTTTGGGGTCTTCGAAATTTCGATGATGGAAAATTATTTTTTGGTGAACTAGAAAACATAAAAGTTGGTCAAATTTTTAAAGATAGAGATGAGCTTTCAAAAACTAGAGTTCACGGTCCAACGATGTCTGGTATTTGGGGCAGGGAAAGCGAAGGAGCTTGCTCAATTGTTTTATCTGGTGGTTATGAAGACGATATAGATGATTTAAATTATATTCTTTATACCGGTCAAGGAGGCCAGGATAAACCTGGTGGAAAACAAGTTGCAGACCAAGAATATGTTAGAGGAAATAAAGCTTTAGTTTTAAGTTCTAAATATGATTTGCCTGTTCGTGTGACACGAGGTCATCAAATTCCTAACGGTCCTGATAAAGGATATAGATACGATGGACTTTATTATGTTAATAAGTTTGAAAGAATTAAAGGTCAGAGTGGCTATTATATTTGCCGTTTTCATTTGAGTAGTGAAAAAGAAATTGAAAAATTAGAAACCGAATTAAAACCAACTTTAAAATCAGATTATAAAAGAACAGAAAGAGCTTCAGCTACTGTTAATAGATTAAAAAGAAATGTTAAACTTAGTGAGGAAATTAAAAGATTGTATGATTATAAATGTCAGGTTTGTGACATCTATTTAAAAACTCCATATGGAGGTATAGCTATTGGTGCTCACATTAAAGGTTTAGGAAAACCTCATAACGGACCTGATGTTATTGAGAATATGATTTGCTTATGTCCAAACCATCACGAACAATTTGATGACTACGGTTATTATATTGACCCAGAAACATTTGATATAAAAGGACTAGAAAATTTTGTGGGAAAAAAAATAACTATTAATAATAAGCATAAAATAGATAAAGATTTCTTAAATTATCATTTTCAACAATACAAAAAAAATAATTAAACGACTACTTGATTGTATCACACTCACGTCACACCAGCGTCACACTCGATAATAAATTTAATAAAAAAACTAGAATTATGAAAAAATTTAACGTTGATTTTATTGAGTGATGGTGCCCCCGCACGGATTCGAACCGCGGACCTATTGATTACAAATCAATTGCTCTACCAACTGAGCTACAAGGGCATGCGCAATAACTATTAATTATTTTTCAAATAATCAACCCTTTTTTTTTAAATAACTTAAATGGTGAAACACAATTGCTGCACTATTTGAGATATTTAGACTTTCAATATCTTTATTAATATCTATTTTAACAAAAAAATCAGCATATTTACCTGTGTGCTCTTTCATACCAAAACCTTCAGATCCAAACAGAAGAACATTTTTCCCTTCCCATTTAACATCAGTAAAATTTTTTTCACCTCTTGCATCAAAACCATAAACCCAAAAGTTTTTTTCTCTTAAATTTTTAAGTGTAGAATTTATATTTGATACTTTAAAAATGTTTAGATGCTCCATACACCCACTTGCAGATTTATACATAAGTTTGCTATCACTTGGAAAATGTCTTTCCTTAACAATTAATCCATCAATTTTAAAAGATGCGGCACTTCTTATTAATGAGCCAATATTTCTTGGATCAGTTACTTCATCCAAGCAAACAAAAGTACAATCTTTTTTTTCTTTTATAAACTCTTTAAGGTCAGATTGTTCAAGATGCTCAACTTCTGCAATGTATCCATTATGCATTAATTGTTCTTTTGAAGTGTATTTGTCTAATTCCTTTTTGGATTTATAATAAACTTTAACATCCTCTAAGACATTTTTTCTAGGATTCTTTTTATGTATATTTTTCTTCGCATCTTCAGTTAAAAATACTCTTAAAACCTTTCTATTAGGATTTCTTAAAGCTTCTATAACAGCATGTTGACCAGCAATGAAAAAAGATGATTTATCCATAAATTTAATAGAGTTTTACACGTTTTTTTGAATATTTTCTTATTAAATCACGTGTTGCATTTGCATAAATAAAATATATAAAACGCATGTTGTTTGAAGCTTTATTGAACAGGGGACACTTCCCCAAAGGAGGGGTTCCAGAGCGGTCAAATGGGGCGGGCTGTAAACCCGTTGACTTCGGTCTTCGAAAGTTCGAATCTTTCCCCCTCCACCATTCAATAGAAATTTTAATAACGTGGAGTGTTACTCTTGGGGTTGTGCGGGTGTAGTTCAATGGTAGAACGCTAGCCTTCCAAGCTGGATGTAAGGGTTCGATTCCCTTTACCCGCTCCAAGAAAAAGAAATTATTAATGAAAACAAAAACTGAGGTAAAAAAGTAATGTCAAAAGAAAAATTTGTTAGAAACAAACCCCACTGTAACATTGGGACTATTGGTCATGTCGACCATGGTAAAACAACACTTACTGCAGCTATTACAAATGTATTAGCAGAAGCTGGTGGTGGAACTGCTGTAGCTTACGATCAAATCGATAAAGCTCCGGAAGAAAAAGAAAGAGGAATTACAATTTCAACTGCACACGTTGAATACGAAACAGAAAAAAGACATTACGCTCACGTTGATTGTCCAGGTCACGCCGATTATGTAAAAAACATGATCACTGGTGCTGCACAAATGGATGGTGCTATCTTAGTAGTTAATGCTGCTGATGGTCCTATGCCTCAAACTAGAGAACACATTCTTTTAGGAAGACAAGTTGGAATTCCAGCAATTGTTGTTTACTTAAATAAAGTTGATCAAGTGGATGATAAAGATATGATCGAACTTGTTGAAGAAGAAATCAGAGAACTTTTAACATCTTATAAATATCCTGGAGAAACAACTCCTATCGTTAAAGGTTCAGCTTTAGCGGCTGTTGAAAAAAGAGATGATGAAATTGGAAAAAATTCAATTTTAGAATTAATGAAAGCTGTTGACGAACATATTCCACAACCAGCAAGAGATGTTGATAAACCATTCTTGATGCCTGTTGAGGATGTATTTTCAATCTCAGGAAGAGGAACAGTTGCAACTGGTAGAATTGAATCAGGTGTAATTAAAACTGGTGAAGAAGTTGAAATCGTTGGTATTAAAGAAACTAAAAAATCAGTTTGTACTGGAGTTGAAATGTTTAGAAAACTTCTAGACTCAGGTGAGGCTGGTGATAACGTTGGAATTTTATTGAGAGGGATTGAAAGAACTGACATTGAAAGAGGTCAAGTTCTTTGTAAATCTGGATCAATTACTCCACATACTAAATTTGAAGCTCAGGCTTATGTACTTAAAAAAGATGAGGGTGGAAGACACACTCCTTTTTTTACTAAATACAGACCACAGTTTTACTTTAGAACAACAGACGTAACAGGAGAAGTAGAATTACCAGCAGGAACAGAAATGGTTATGCCAGGTGATGATGCTAAATTTACTGTTAAACTAATTACACCGATTGCTATGGCAGAACAACTTAACTTTGCTATTAGAGAAGGTGGAAGAACTGTTGGAGCAGGAGTAGTAACTAAAATTATAGAGTAACTCTATAAATAGGAGTGTAGCTCAATTGGTAGAGCGCCGGTCTCCAAAACCGGAGGCTGAGGGTTCGAGTCCCTCCGCTCCTGCCAATTAGAGCTTAAAAATTATGAGAAACCCGATCAAATTCATACAAGAAGTAAAACAAGAGGCTTTTAAAGTTTCATGGCCCACATGGAAAGAGACACTACAAGGAGCTTTAATGGTATTTGTAATGGCTGTTGTTATGTCATTGTTTTTTCTTCTTTTAGATCAGGTTTTAAAGTTTTTTTTAGAATTACTTCTTAAAGTGAGCATATAATGAAAAATTGGTACATTGTTCAATCACACTCAAGCTTTGAAAACAAAGTGGCTGGCCTTATTAAAGAAGAGGCTGATAAAGCTAAAATAGGTGAAAAATTTGAGGAAATTATTGTTCCAACTCACGACGTAACTGAAGTTAAAAGAGGCAAGAGAGTTCAAAGAAAAAAGAAATATTTTCCAGGATACGTACTAATTAAAAGTGAGATGGATAATAATATTTATCACATGATTAAAAATATTAAGAGAGTAAGTGGTTTTCTTGGTTCTAAAGGAATACCTGTTCCAGTTTCAGATAAAGAAATAGAAAAGATATTAGGTCAAATAAAAGATGGTGTGGCTCAGCCAAAATCTGGTATAGAGTACAGCGTTGGTGAAAAAGTTCAGGTTGTTGATGGTCCTTTTGCATCATTCAGTGGAATGGTGGAAGATATTGATGAAGAAAAGTCTAGGCTTAAGGTCTCAGTTTCTATATTTGGACGTCCAACACCAGTAGATTTAGAATATAACCAAGTTGAGAAAGTAAGTTAATGGCAAAAGAAATTAGTGGATTTATAAAATTACAAATTAAAGGCGGTCAAGCGAATCCAGCGCCACCAGTTGGTCCAGCATTAGGTCAACGTGGTGTAAACATTATGGAATTTTGCAAAGCGTTTAATGACAAAACAAAATCAATGGCAGGTAAACCTGTGCCGGTTGAAATAACTGTATATAAAGACAAAAAATTTGACTTTAAAATTAAATCACCACCAGCATCTTTTTTTATAAAAGAAGCAGTCAAACTTAAAGGTGGGTCAAAAGAACCAGGAAGAAATATTGTTGCAACAATTTCAAAAAAACAATTAGAAGATATTGCAAATCAAAAAATGGCTGACTTAAATGCTCATGATTTAGATGAAGCTATAAAAATTATTGCAGGTTCTGCAAGATCAATGGGTATAGAGGTAAAAGAATAATGGCTTCGAAGAGATATAAAAAATTACCCGAAAAAACAAAAGATTTAAATGCTGATATAATTGAAAAATTATTACCTCAAGTAAAAAAAAATTGCACAACTAAATTTGATGAATCTTTAGATTTAAGCTTTCAAATTAATAACAAACAAAAGAAGAGTGAAGTTAACATTAGAACAGTTGTAAACTTACCTGGTGGAACTGGTAAAGATGTTAAAGTTGCTGTTGTTTGTGAAGATAATAAAGCTCAAGAAGCAAAAGATGCTGGAGCAGATATTGTCGGAAGCGATGAATTTGTTGAAAAAATTAAAGGTGGCGAATTAAATTTTGAAAAATTAATTTGTACACCTGGTATGATGATTAAACTATCAAAATTAGGAAAAGTTTTAGGTCCAAAAGGGTTGATGCCTAATCCAAAACTTGGTTCTGTATCTGAAAATATTAAAGAAGCTGTAACAAATGCAAAATCAGGTCAAGTTGAGATTAGAAATGATAAAGATGGTAACATAGGTGTTAGTATTGGAAAAAAATCTTTTCATGATGACCAGTTATTAAAAAATTTTCATGCAGTGTTAGATGCTTTAGAAAAAGAAAAATCAAATAATACTCTTAAAGGTGATTTAATTAAAAATACTTTTGTAACTTCAACTATGGGCGTTTCTTACAAAGTTAAATTAGGGAAGGCGATATAGTTATGATGACCAAGGACCAGAAAAAAAATTATATTGCTGAAATGTCAACACAATTTGAGAACAGTAAAGCTGTAATGGTTACTCATTACCAGGGATTAACAATGGTTCAACTAGATGAATTAAGAGCTCAAATGAGAGAACATGGTATAATTTTTAAAATTACAAAAAATAGAATTACTAAATTGGCGTTAGAGAAAACTAAGTGTAAAGAATTATCAGACTTGTTTACAGGACCAACGGCAGTAGCTTTTGGTGAAGATGCAATCATGTCTGCAAGAATTTTGTCTAAATTTGCAAAAGATAACGATAATTTAAAATTAATTGGTGGAATTATGGATAATGAGGTCTTAGATCAGGCCGGTGTCCAAAATGTAGCAAGTTTACCAACATTAGATGAAGCAAGAGCTAATATTGTTGGTATTTTAAATGCTCCAGCATCTAAATTAGTGAGTATTTTGCTTGCATACTCAGAAAAAATGAGTAGTTTGACCGCAGAAAATTCTGAAACACAACCTAAAGAGTAATAAAATATGCCTGACCTAAATAAAATTATTGAAGACCTTTCAAGTTTAACTGTTGCAGAGGCAGCTGAACTTTCAAAACAATTAGAAGAAAAATGGGGTGTTACTCCAATGGCAGCAGCAGCTCCAGCTGCAGCAGGTGGTGCAGCCCCAGCAGAAGATAAAGATGATTTTACAATTATGCTTATGTCAGCTGGCGAGAAAAAAATTAACGTTATCAAAGAAGTTAGAGCAGCAACTTCATTAGGTTTAAAAGAAGCTAAAGATCTTGTAGAGGGAGCACCAAAAGAAGTTAAATCCGGTGTTAATAAAAAAGAAGCTGAAGAGATCAAAGCTAAGTTAGAAGCTGCAGGCGCTAAAGTAGAACTTAAATAAATTAATAAGAAAGAATTCGAATACTGATTATTTTTAATCAGTATTAATAAATATAAATGCAATTATCTTTTACTGAAAAGAAAAATATAAGAAAAAGTTTTGGTAAACTTAAAGAAAGTTTATCTATTCCAAATCTTATTGAAGTACAAAAAAATTCTTACAAAGAACTAACTGAGTTTTATTCTGAGGCAGAGCTTACAAAAGGCTTTGATAGAGTATTTAAAAGTATATTTCCTATTGAAGATTTAAACGATAAAGCAACATTGGAATATGTGTCTTATAGATTAGATAAACCTAAATTTGATGTTGAAGAATGTATAACTAGAGGCCTAACTTATTCATCTGCACTTAAATGCACATTAAGATTAGTTGTGTATGAAATAGATCAAGATAACAATACTAAAGATATTTTATCTGCAAAAGAGCAAGAAGTTTACATGGGTGAAGTACCTATGATGACAAACAGTGGTACTTTTATAACTAATGGAGTTCAAAGAGTTGTAGTTAATCAAATGCACAGAAGTCCAGGTGTGTTTTTTGATCATGATAAAGGGAAAACTCACGCGAGTGGTAAACTATTATTTAACTGTAGAGTAATTCCAAATAGAGGATCTTGGTTAGATTTTGAGTATGACGTAAAGGATTTTTTATATTTTAAGATTGATAGAAAAAAGAAAATATTTGCTTCAACATTATTATTAGCACTTGGATATTCAAAAGCAGAGATTGCCGATGAATTTTATGCAAATGAACAATATACTTTTGATCCAAAAACTGAAAAATGGAAAACTAAATTTAACCCTGAAAATTATAAAGCTAAAAATTTCTCTGAAGAGGTAATTGATGCTAAAACTGGAGAAGTTGTAATTAAATTAGGTGATAAAATTAACTTTTTAAATGCAAAAAAATTAGCAAATGATGGTTTAAAAGACATTTTAGTTTCGAGAGAGTCTTTATTTGGTAAATTTTTACATAGAGATATTAAGATCAGCGAAGAGCAAGAGGGTGTATTTAGAATTGGAACTGAGCTTAACGATACAATAATTCAGCAAATTTTAGATACAAATATCCATTCTTTACAAATATCAGTAACAAATTCTATTAATAAAGGTCCTTATTTATTAACTACAATCTTAAACGACAAAAATAATTCTAAAGATGAGGCCATAACTGAAATTTATAAAATGCTAAGACCGGGTGAGCCACCTACAATTGAAATAGCTACACAAATTTTTAATAATTTATTCTTTAGTTCTGACAGATACGACTTATCAGATGTTGGAAGAGTAAAAATGAACTCAAGATTAAATCAAGATTGTTCAGATAAAATAACTATTTTAAGAAACGACGATATTATTGCGATAGTTCATAAAATGCTGGATCTAAGAGATGGAAAAGATGATGTAGATGATATTGATCACCTTGGAAATAGAAGAGTTAGATCTGTCGGTGAATTAGTTGAAAATCAAGCGAGAATTGGCGTTTACAGAATGGAAAGAGCGATTAAAGAAAAAATGACAACGCTTGATGTTGAGTCAGCTATGCCTCAAGATTTAATTAATGCAAAACCATTAACAGTTTCATTAAAAGATTTTTTTGCGAGCTCACAACTTTCTCAGTTTATGGATCAAACAAATCCATTATCTGAAATTACCCATAAAAGAAGAGTATCAGCTTTAGGCCCTGGAGGATT
>QBYD01000010.1 GCA_003282975.1 Pelagibacteraceae bacterium AG-325-C10 | reverse complement strand
CAAAAACATTAACTTTGCGGTGTCTTTGGAAACAAAGAGATCGACACTAGTCAGCGAGGCTTCGCCCACTAGTGCGGTTACTGCTGTGCGTAATAAATATGTTTGAAAACTTAACAAATAAATTCGAAGAAATTTTTTCTTCTTTAAAAAAAGCTCCTTCACTTGATGAGGCGCAAGTAGATGAGGGTTTAAGAGGCATTAGGCAGGCTTTGCTAGAGGCTGATGTTACTCTTGAAGTAGCCAAAGAATTTATTGAAAATGTTAAACCAAAGGTTCTAGGACAAGAAATCATTAGATCAACCTCTCCTGGAGATATGGTTGTTAAAATTGTCTACGATGAGTTAGTAAATTTATTAGGTGAAACTAATAATGAAATAAACCTTAATGCGGTACCACCTGTACCTATGATGCTTGTTGGGCTTCAAGGATCAGGAAAAACAACAACTACTGCTAAATTAGCGAAATATTTAGAAACAAATAAAAAGAAAAAAGTAATGATGGTTAGTCTTGATATTTACAGACCAGCCGCACAAGAACAACTTAGATCACTTGGAGAACAAAATAATATTTTAACTCTTCCTATAATAGAAGGTCAACAACCAACCGATATTTGTCAAAGAGCAATAAGTGCAGCAAATTTAAACGGAGCTGAAATAATTTTATTTGATACAGCTGGTAGAACTCAAATTGATTTACAAATGATGAGTGAAATAAAACAAATCGAAAGCGTTATAAAACCTACGGAAACGTTTTTAGTTGCTGACTCGCTTACAGGACAAGTAGCAGCGTCAGTTGCAAAAGAATTTAAAAATACAGTTAGTCTTTCAGGAATAATTTTGACTAGAGCAGATGGTGATGCAAGAGGTGGAGCAGCCGTAAGTATGAAATATGTTTCAAGTGTTCCAATAAAATTTTTAGGTATTGGAGAGAAAATAGATAATCTTGAAGTGTTTCACCCAGATAGAATAGCAAATAGAATTCTTGGAATGGGAGATATAGTGTCTCTTGTTGAAAAAGCTGCTCAAGATCTAGGTGAAGAAAATATAAAAAAAGCAGAAGAGAATTTAAAAAAAGGTCAATTTTCTATGCAAGATTATTTAACACAGCTTAGACAAATGAAAAAAATGGGTGGTATCGAGGGTATAATGTCTTTTATGCCGGGAGTTTCTAAGATGAAATCTCAAATGGATTCAGCAGGAATTGATGAGAGTATTATTACAAAAAATGAAGCTATAATTTTATCAATGACTAAAAAAGAGAGAGAGAACCCAAAAATTATAGGAGGTTCTAGAAAAAAAAGAATTGCTAATGGCTCTGGCACAGATCCAGCCACTATCAATAAATTGCTCAAGCAATTTAAAATGATGTCTGAAATGATGAAAAAAATGTCAAAAGGAAATCTGAAAGGTATGTCTGACAAGGGAATACCGCCAGAGCTATTTAACCAATTAAAATAATATAAAGGAGAACAAATGTTAAAATTAAGATTATCAAGAGGTGGAACAAAAAAACGTCCTGTTTACAAAGTAGTTGTAGCAGACAGTCGATTTGCAAGAGACGGAAGATTTATAGAAAAAGTAGGCTTCTTTAACCCTCTTTTGCCTAAAGATAAAAAAGAAAGAGTAGGTCTTGAGGCTGAAAGAATTAAGTATTGGTTAGGTCAAGGTGCTCAACCGACTACAAGAGTTGCAAGAATTTTAGGTGAAAATGAATTAATGCCTATGCCTGCTAATGGTAACAATCCGAAAAAAGCAGTTCCAAAAAAAGAAAGAAAAAAAGAAGGTGAAGAAGCTCCAGCAGCAACTCCTAAAGCAGCAGCACCAGCAGCAGAGGCAGCACCAGCAGCAGAAGCTCCTAAAGAGGAACAAAAATAATTCAAAATTATTTATGTGGCAAGCTCAAGTATTTACACTTTACCCAGAAGTTTTTCCTGGACCTTTATCAAAAGGACTTTATGGAAAAGCTTTATCGAAAAAATTGTGGAACTTGAATATTGTAAACATTAGAGACGCAGCTGAGGATAAACATAAAACGGTTGATGATACTCCTTACGGTGGCGGTTCTGGTATGCTTTTAAAACCTGATGTCTTAGCAAAATCACTAGATCAAAATGAAATTAAAGGTGGAAAAATAATTTATTTATCACCAAAGGGTAAAAAGTTTGATCAAAATTATGCTCAAGAATTGTCTGATGAAAAATCAATATCTTTAATTTGTGGACATTTTGAGGGAGTTGATGAGAGAGTGCTATCTACTAGAAATATTGAGGAAATAAGTATTGGAGATTACGTTTTATCAGGTGGTGAAACAGCTGCATTTGTTGTGATAGATAGCGTACTTAGACTTTTACCTGGTATTCTGGGTAATGAAAATTCTAAAGTTGATGAAAGTTTTGAAAATGGGTTATTGGAGTATCCACAGTACACAAAACCTCAAATTTGGGAGGAAAAAGCTGTGCCAGAGGTCCTATTATCAGGTGATCACAGCAAAATTAAAGACTGGCGTTTATCTCAATCTGAGGCTATAACACGCGTCCGAAGACCAGATTTATGGGAAAAATACAAGAAAAATTAATTTGGTAAATAGAGCTATGAAAACAATTGAAGAAATAAATCAGCACAATGTTAAGAAAATACTTTCTGAGAAAAAAATTCCAGATTTTTATCCAGGTGATGTTGTAAAAGTTGGAGTTAGAATAACAGAGGGTAAAAAAGAAAGAATTCAATATTTTGAAGGTGTTTGTATTGCTAAAAAAAGTAGAGATTTAAACTCTTCTTTTACAGTTAGAAAAATTTCTTTTGGGGAAGGTGTTGAAAGAACTTTTCCATTATATGGAACGTTAATAGACTCAATTAAAGTTATCAGATCAGGTAAGGTCAGAAGAGCTAAATTATACTATTTAAGAGATAGAACTGGTAAATCAGCAAGGATTGCAGAAAAGATTAGAAAAAAAATTGGAATTGATGTTGATGTAAAACCAGAAACTGTAACTGAGGAAAATGTAGCATCAGCTCCGGAAGCTCCCAAAGAAGATGCTCCGGTAGTTGAAGCAGCACCAGTAGTAGAAACTCCTAAAGAAGAAGCTGCAGTGGTAGAAGCTACAAATGAGGAAACAAAATCAGAAAGTTCTTCAGAAAAAAAATAATT
The DNA here is from genome assembly GCA_003282975.1 of Pelagibacteraceae bacterium AG-325-C10. GTDB lineage: Bacteria > Pseudomonadota > Alphaproteobacteria > Pelagibacterales > Pelagibacteraceae > Pelagibacter. The sequence goes on along the minus strand of QBYD01000010.1, from coordinate 42,592 downwards.
TTTTTTCAATGCCAACAACTTTATACGATAAAATTTGGAATGATCACTTGGTAGATCAACAAGAAGATGGAACAGCATTACTTTTTGTTGATAGACATTTAGTTCATGAAGTAACAAGTCCACAAGCCTTTGAGGGATTAAGAAATTCAAATAGAAAAGTAAGACGACCTAACCTTACTTTAGCTGTAGCAGATCACAATGTGCCTACAACTGATAGAACAAAAGGAATAGCTGATGAGGAGTCAAAAATACAAGTTGAAACTTTAGAGGCAAATTGTAAAGAATTTGGTGTACAACTTTTTTAGTATGAACGACAAAAGACAGGGTATAGTTCATGTTACGGGACCTGAACAAGGTTTTACACAACCAGGAACAGTTATAGTTTGTGGAGATAGTCACACAGCAACGCATGGGGCCTTTGGAGCACTAGCTTTTGGTATAGGTACATCTGAAGTTGAGCATGTTTTAGCGACTCAGACCTTAGTTCAAAAAAAAGCAAAAAATTTTAGAATAAATGTAAACGGTAAACTACCTTTAGGCGTAACATCAAAAGATGTGATACTGCAAATTATTGGAAAAATAGGAACTGCTGGAGGCACAGGTTCAGTAATTGAGTATGGGGGCGATTTAGTAAAATCACTGAGCGTTGAGCAAAGAATGACGATTTGCAATATGACTATTGAGGGTGGAGCAAGAGCAGGGCTTATAGAACCTGATGAAAAGATTTTTAATTATTTAAAAGGTAAACCAATGTCACCAACGGGAAATAAATGGGAAAAAGCTTTAGAATATTGGAATAGTTTGAAAACAGACTCAGATGCAATTTTCGATCAAGAAATGATCCTTAAAGCTGAGGAAATTTTGCCTATGATTACTTGGGGCACTTCTCCTGAAGATGTAATAACTATTGATGGAAATATTCCAAATCCTCAAAATGAAAAAAATGAGGATAAAAAAAATTCTCTTAAAAGAGCTTTAGATTATATGGGATTAAAACCAGATATGGCTGCTACAGATATAAAAATTGATAAAGTGTTCATTGGTAGCTGTACAAATGGGCGAATAGAAGATTTAAGAGAAGCAGCTAAAATTTTAAAAGATAAAAAAATATCATCCCATGTTCATGCAATGGTTGTTCCAGGTTCTGGTTTAGTAAAAGAGCAAGCAGAACAAGAGGGATTAGATAAAATTTTTCTACAATCTGGATTTGAATGGAGAGAGCCAGGCTGTTCAATGTGTTTAGCCATGAATGCAGATAAATTAAAACCTGAGGAAAGATGTGCATCTACATCTAATAGAAATTTTGAAGGTAGACAAGGAAGAGGCGGAAGAACTCATCTAGTTAGCCCAGGAATGGCTGCTGCAGCAGCTATCTCGGGTAATTTAGATGACGTTAGAAAGTATCAAAATTAAATGCAAAAATTTGATAAGTTAAAAAGCATCCCAGCATATTTACCTATAGTAAATATTGATACAGATATGATAATTCCCAAACAGTTTTTAAAAACAATTAAAAGAACTGGTCTTGGAAAAAATCTATTTTTTGAAATGAGGTATGACGATGATGGAAAAATAATCGAAGAATTTGTATTAAATAAAAAACCATACAATGAGTCTAAAATTTTGATAGCTGGTAATAACTTTGGTTGTGGATCTTCAAGAGAGCATGCGCCATGGGCGTTATTAGATTTTGGAATAACTTGTGTTATAAGTTCTAGCTATGCAGACATTTTTTTTAGTAATTGTTTTAAAAATGGAATCTTACCAATAATTTTAGAGGAAGAAAAAATTAAAGAATTATCAGAATATGCAAACAGAAAAGAAGAAATCTCTGTTGATTTAAATGAAGAAAAAATAGTTTATGGAAATAATGAAATTAAATTTCAAGTAGATCCATTTAAAAAAAAATGTTTACTTGAAGGTCTAGATGATATTGCTCTTTCTTTAAAGAAATCAGATAAAATTGAAAATTTTGAGTCAAGCTTAAAAAACAAGAAACCATGGATTTTTAATGATTAAAGTAAGAAAAAGAAAAATACTTTTATTACCAGGTGACGGAATAGGTCCCGAGGTTATTAATGAAGTTAAAAAAATCATTAATTGGTTTAACGATAATAAATCTTTAGACTTTGGAATTGATGAAGCATTAGTAGGCGGATGCTCGTATGACAAACATGGAACACCAATAACAGATGAGGTTTTTTACAAAGCTCTTGAAAGTGAAGTGATAATGTTGGGAGCTGTTGGAGGACCTAAGTGGGATAATATTGAATTTTCAAAAAAACCCGAAAGAGCACTATTAAAGCTTAGAAAAGAATTAAAATTATTTGCAAATTTAAGACCTGCAATATGTTTTGAGCAATTAGTTGACGCATCAACTCTTAAGCCTGAAATTGTATCAGGCTTAGATATAATGATTGTTAGAGAGTTGACAGGTGGAATTTATTTTGGCGAACCAAGAGGAATTAAACCTATAGATAATGGTGAAAGAAAAGGAATAAATACACATACATATACGACCAGTGAAATTACTAGAGTAGCTAGAATAGCTTTTGATTTAGCAAAAAAAAGATCTAACAAAGTAACCTCATGTGAAAAATCAAATGTAATGGAAGCAGGCCAACTTTGGAAAGAAGAAGTCCAAGAACTTCATGATAAAGAATATAAAGATGTAGAGCTAAGCCATATGCTTGCAGATAATTGTGCAATGCAACTTTTAAGAAATCCAAAACAATTTGACGTTATAGTAACTGATAATTTATTTGGTGATATGCTTTCAGATCAAGCATCAATGTTGACAGGATCTTTAGGTTTACTCCCATCAGCATCATTAGGTGCTAAAAATAAAGATGGAGAAATGAGAGCAATGTACGAGCCAATTCATGGCTCAGCACCAGATATTGCGGGTAAAGAAATTGCCAATCCAATCGCATCAATATTAAGTTTTGCAATGGCATTAAGATATTCTTTAGACCTTGATAATGAGGCTGATAATCTTGAAAAAGCAGTTCAGGGTGTGCTTAATGATGGTCTGAGAACCAAAGACATCTTATCGGAAGGTATGAAAGAAACCTCAACATCAGCGATGGGTGATGCGATAATTTCAAAATTGCAATAATTCTAGAATTATTCTAAGGTCCCGGAATGCCAAATTATACTGCACCAGTAGAAGATATGCTTTTTCTCTATGAAAAATTAAGAGATAATAAAAATTATAATGAATTAGAAAAATATAATGAAGTTAGCTTAGACTTAGTAAAAGATATTTTAGAAGAAGCCGCGAAAATAAATCAAAATCTTATATTACCATTGGCAGTAGCTGGCGACGAAAATCCAGCCAAATTAGAAAATGGTGTTGTTAGAACTCCCCCAGGTTACAAAGAAGTATATGACAAATATATTGAGGATGGGTGGGTATCCTTATCCTGCGATCCTAAATATGGAGGACAAGGTATGCCTAAAACAGTAAGCGCATTTTTTGATGAAATGTTATCTGCAACCTCTCTTTCTTTCAAACTTTATAGTGAGCTTACTATAGGTGCCTATAATTGTATTTTAAGGCATGCGGCTGAAGATATGAAAGATAAATATCTTCCAAAAATGGTTGAAGGAAAATGGAGTGGAACAATGTGTTTAACAGAACCAGTTTGTGGAACAGATTTAGGAATGTTAAAGACAAAAGCTGTCGAACAATCAGATGGTACTTATAAAATTAGCGGACAAAAAATATTTATAACTTCAGGTGATCAAGATCTTACTGAGAATATTATTCACTTAGTTATCGCGAGAGCTTCAGACTCACCTCCTGGAACTAAAGGAATTAGTTTATTTCTTGTTCCAAAATTTATAGTAAATGAAGATGGCACTATTGGCTCTAGAAATGGGGTAAGCACAGGATCTGTAGAACATAAAATGGGTATTAAAGGTTCTGCAACTTGTGTATTAAATTTTGATGATGCTGTTGGTTATATGATTGGGCCAAAAAATAAGGGTTTAAGCCAAATGTTTACAATGATGAACTTAGAAAGAATAATTGTTGGAGTTCAAGGATTAGGAATTTCAGAAATAGCATATCAAAATTCACTTAGTTATGCCAAAGAAAGAAAACAAGGAAAAACAAATAATTCAAAATCAAATAATGGTGCAGACTTTATTATTGAGCATGCAGATATAAGAAGATCTCTGTTAAATATGAAATCTATTATTGAAGGTGAAAGAGCTTTATGTTTTTGGCTTTCTCAGCAAACAGAAGTCAGCCTTAATCATCCAGATGAAAAAATTAAACAAGAAGCTTCAGATTATGTTTCATTGATGACACCTGTAGTCAAATCTTTATTTACTGACCTAGCAACTGAAATTACAAGTGATGCAATGCAAATTCATGGCGGATATGGTTTTACAAAAGATCAAGGTATTGAACAATTATATCGTGATAATAGAATTACACCAATTTATGAAGGAACAAATTCAGTTCAAGCAGCAGATTTGGTTTTTAGAAAACTATCAAATAAAAACGGAAACATAATTGGTAATTTTTTAAATATGATTAAAACAGAGTGTGAAAGTAAAAATGAAAAGGTCAAAATCTTTTCAAAAGAATTAAACTATTATTTAGATATTTTATCAAAATTTACTGATTGGATTAATGATAAGAGTAAAGAAGAAAAAGATGATGTTAGTGCAGCAGCAAATGATTATCTAAAAACGCTTGGTTTTGTTTCATTAGCTTATTCTTGGATTAAGATCTTAGAAGTCAGCTTTAATGATTATGATACAAATAAAGATTTCTTTGAAGATAAAATCAATACTGCAAAATTCTTTTTTGATAAGGTGCTACCTAGAGCTGAATATCATTATAAAACTGCAATATCTGGAAGCTCAAATATAATGAATTTTAAATTTAATTAATTATGAGCAGTTATGATGCAAATTTAGATAAAAATTCTGCAAATTACGTACCACTTACACCTTTAACATTCTTAGAGAGAGCAAAGGATGTTTATCCTAATTATGAGGCTATAGTTTATGAAGATAGAAGTTATACTTGGAGTGAAGTTTATAAAAGAACTATCAAGTTTGCTAGTGCATTAGAAAAAATTGGAATTAAAAAAGGAGACACTGTCTCTTTTTTAGCTTTTAATACCCCAGAAATTTTTGAAGCTCACTACTCAGTTCCAATGGCAGGTGGAGTGTTAAATACAATAAATATTAGGCTTGATGCTAATACAATTGCTTATATTCTTAAACATAGTGAGGCAAAAGTTTTAGTCGTAGATAGACAACTACATGTAGAAGTTAAAAAAGCTTTAAAAACTTTAGATAAGAAGATTATTATAATTGATATTAATGATAAGCATGCTGACCAATCAAAATTAGAAAAAATTGGTGACCTAGAATATGAAAGTTTTTTAGATACAGGTGATAAAAATTATCTTTATAAAATGCCAGACGATGAATGGCAGGCAATATCATTAAGTTATACCTCAGGAACTACAGGAAACCCAAAAGGGGTAGTTTATCATCATAGAGGATCATACTTAATGTCTACTGGAAGTGCAGTTGCCTGGAACATGCCTAATAGATTAAATTTTTTAACTGTTGTTCCAATGTTTCATTGTAATGGCTGGTGTTATCCTTGGACTATTGCGATGTTAAATGGAAGAACCATCTGTTTAAGAAATGTTGATGTTAAAAAAATTTTTGAGTTAATTGACAAATATAATGTAACTCATTTTGGTGGAGCACCAATAGTATTAAATATGATTACTGGTGCACCTGAGAATGATAGAAAGCAACTAAAACAAAAAGTTCACGTTTTAACAGCAGGAGCTCCTCCACCAAGTATAATTTTTAAAAAAATGAAAAATTTAGGATTTGAGGTAATGCATGTATATGGTCTGACAGAAACTTATGGTCACGTCACACAATGTGCATGGAATGATGAATGGAACGAATTTGACGAAGATAAGCAAAACGAGATTAAAGCAAGACAAGGTGTAAGGTATCCAAATACTGAAGGAGTGACTGTTATGGATCCTGAGACCATGACTGAAGTTCCAAAGGATGGCAAAACTATTGGTGAAATAATGATAAGAGGAAATGTTGTAATGAAAGGATACTTTAAAGATAAAGATGCCACTGAAAAGGCTATGGCCGGAGGTTGGTTCCATTCAGGAGATCTTGCTGTAATGCATTCAGATGGGTATGTAAAAATACAAGATAGATCTAAAGATATTATTATTTCAGGAGGAGAAAACATTTCATCAATAGAAATAGAAAATACTCTTTCAAAGCATCCATCGGTTTCTATTGCTGCAGTAGTTGCTAAACCTGATGAAAAATGGGGTGAAGTACCATGTGCATTTATTGAAATGGTTACTGATAAGCCTACTACCGAAAAAGAATTAATTGATTTTTGTAAAGAAACTTTGGCTGGATTCAAAGTACCTAAACAAGTAATTTTTTGTGAGTTACCAAAGACATCCACAGGAAAAATTCAAAAATTTGAATTAAGAAAACAATTCTAGGTAATTACTTGATATTTCAGATAGAAAATAAAAATGTTCATGCATCAGATGCTGGGCAAGGTATTGATAGTAAAAAGGATACTATAATATTTATACATGGAAGTGGTCTTTCACATATTGTTTGGTCTTTAGCTGAACAATTTTTTTCAAGTAAAAATTTTAATGTTTTATCACTTGATTTACCTGGTCATGGTAATTCAGATGGTCCTTGTTTAGATACAATTGAAAAAATTGCTGATTGGTTAGAAAGTGTACTAATAGAATTAGATTTGAAAAAAGTGATACTTATCGGCCACTCCCAAGGATGTTTAGAAATATTAGAATATGCTCATAAATATAAAAATAGGCTTAAAAAGTTAGTTTTTATCGGAGGGTCATATCGAATGCCAGTTCATCAAGATCTTATAGATCTTGCAAAAAATGGTGATTCTGATGCTGTTAAACTAATGATGAAATGGGGATTTAAAGATTCTAAAAAATTCATAGGAGGTAATCCAGTTAAAAAAATTATCCAATCTCCAAGAGATATAAGTGAAATATTAGCAGTCGATCTTGTTGCATGTAATAATTATGCCAATGGTTCAAATGCAACAAAGGAAATAGATTGTCCTACAATGTTTATTTTTGGGTCAGATGATAAGATGTGTAATTTAGAATTTGGAAAAAAATTTGCGAATTTGATTAATAATTCTGTTACCCATGTGATAGATGATTGTGGACATATGATTATGATTGAAAAAGCCTTCGAAATGAGAGAGAAGATCCTAGAATTTTTAAAAAAATGAAAAATTATTCGATAGCAAAATCTAGAAGACTTAGAAGCACACCTTATACTTCTAGAATTGAAAACCAGGGTGTAACTGCTTATACAGTTTATAATCACATGCTTTTACCGGCTGCATTTGGATCTATTGAAGATTCATGTGAACATTTAAAAAAAGATGTCCAGATTTGGGATGTTGCAGCAGAAAGACAAGTTGAAATCCAAGGTAAAGACTCAGCAAAACTTGTTCAACTAATGACGTGTAGGGATTTATCAAAATCTAAAATTGGAAGATGTTATTATTGCCCAATCATTGATGACTCTGGTAATTTAGTGAATGATCCCGTGGTTTTAAAATTGGCAGAAGATAAATGGTGGATATCAATTGCAGACTCAGATGTTATTTTTTTTGCAAAAGGTTTAGCTACTGGATATAAATTTGATGTTAAAATTATTGAACCAATTGTAGATATTATTGCAGTCCAGGGTCCTAAATCTTTTGATTTGATGGAAAAAGTTTTTGGTAAAGTAATTAAAGAATTGAAATTTTTTGGTTTTAGTTATTACGATTTTGAGGGTACAAAACATTTGATTGCTAGATCTGGTTGGTCAAAGCAAGGAGGTTTTGAGATCTATGTTCAAAATACCCAATCAGGACAAAAATTATACGATTATTTATTTGAAGTTGGAAAAGAATTTAATGTTAAACCAGGTTGTCCAAACTTAATAGAAAGAATTGAGAGTGGATTACTTTCATATGGTAATGATTTTGATAATAATGACAATCCTTTCGAGTGTGGTTTTGATCAATATGTTTCATTAAATAGTGATGTAAATTTTTTAGGAAAAGAAAAATTAAAAAAAGTCAAGTCAGATGGTATTCAAAAAAAACTTATGGGTATCAAGCTTGATGCAAAAGAAGTTAGTTTATCAGGGTCATTAGATTTAAAAGATGAAAATGGTGATATAATAGGCGAACTGAGATCAGCTTGTTATTCGCCACATTTTGAAAAAGTTATTGGAATAGCCATGATGAAAAAGCCTTATTGTAATGTTTCTCAGATTGTCAAAGCAGACGTTAGTGGTAATATTTGTACTGGAAACGTTTGCGATTTACCTTTCATTTAGTATAAGTTTTAACATAACCATGAATATAGCTATTGTTGGAGCCACTGGAAATGTAGGCAGAAAAATACTCGAAGTTCTTGAAAAAAAGAAGCTAGTCATTAATAATTTATATTTATTAGCTTCATCAAGAAGTGCTGGATCTAAAATTAATTTTAATGGAAAAGAATATGAGGTTTCAAACTTAGATAGCTTTGATTTTTCTAAGGTAAAAATAACTTTTTTTGCTGCAGGTGGAATAATTTCAGAAAATTTTGTGGAAAAAGCAGCTAAGCATTCTTTAGTTATTGATAATTCAAGTTTCTATAGAATGGACCCAGATGTTCCTTTGATAGTACCTCAGGTTAATTCAGATCATTTAAATGATATAAATAAAAATATTATTGCTAATCCAAATTGTTCAACAGCCCAACTTGTTATAGCATTAAAACCTTTACATGATTTATTTAAGATCAAAAGAATAGTTGTTTCAACATATCAATCAGTTTCAGGAGGAGGCAAGGCACCAATGGATGAATTGATTGAGCAGACAAAGCAAGTTTTACAAAATAATAAAGTTGAGTCTAAAAATTTTACAAAGCAAATTGCATTTAATGCAATTCCTCATATAGATGTGTTTGCAGATGATGGTTATACAAAAGAAGAACTTAAAATGACAAATGAAACAAAAAAAATTTTAGATGATAAAATAGATTTAACTGCCACTTGTGTTAGGTTACCTGTTTTAGTATCTCACTCTGAGTCAGTTAATATAGAATTTGAAAATTCTTTTTCATTAGAAAAAGTAAGAGATGTACTCAACAATTTTGAAGGCTGTAAAGTAATAGATGATCGATCTGATGGTGGTTATTTCACTCCTTTAGAGGCAGAAGGGAGAGATGAAACTTTTATCTCAAGAATCAGAGAAGACAAAACAGTAAAGAATGGTTTAAATATGTGGATTGTGTCTGACAACCTTTTAAGAGGCGCAGCTTTAAATGCAGTTGAGATAGCAGAAAAATTAATCGAAAATAATTTTTATGGAAAATAAAAATCCTCTAACTCCACATATCCAAATTTATAGATGGCATATTTCATCATTAGTTTCTATTTCACATAGAATAACAGGAATTATAAATATTCTTGCAATTACATTTATATGTGCGTGGGTATCATTTTTAGTTTTAGGAGAAGTTAATTATGATATCATAAATTTATTCCTTAACTCATTTGTGGGAAAGTTTATTGCAATTGGTTTATTGTGGTCATTTAGTTTTCAAATATTAAGTGAAATAAGACATCTAGCTTTAGATATGGGTTATGGATTTGAATTACAAACAACTCGTATCACTGGGTTAGTAGTTATTCTTGGCTCTGTTGTTTTGACTATTTTGATTTATTTTATAGGTAGGAATTTTATTTAACATGAATTTAGCTACTAAAAAGTGGGTTTTTATGAAAATCTCATCATTAATTTTATTACCCTTAATGATTTGGTTTATTGTTAATTTTATTGCAATTTATGATCAAAGTTATTCTGAGGTTTTAAAATTTTTTACAAATTTAACTTCTAAGTTTTTATTTAGTTTATTCATAGTTTTTGCATATATTTTCTCAGCACTAACTATAAGTGAGGTTTTTGAAGACTATATTGGAAACGATAAAATCAAAAATGTCGCAAACAGACTATTATTTTTATCTGCTATAGTTATACCATTATTAACAATTATATTATTACTTAATCTTAACTAATGAGTTCTTACAAAATAATAGATCACGAATACGATGTAGTAGTGTTAGGTGCTGGTGGATCAGGCCTAAGAGCTGCTGTTGGGCTAAGCGAAGCTGGATTAAAAACAGCATGTATTTCAAAAGTTTTTCCAACAAGAAGTCACACATCTGCAGCTCAAGGAGGTATTTCAGCTGCTCTTGGAAACATGGGAGAAGATGATTGGCGATGGCACATGTATGATACTGTTAAAGGTGCAGATTGGTTAGGCGACCAAGATAGTATCGAATATTTATGTAAAGAGGCACCCAAAGCAGTAATTGAATTAGAAAAATATGGTGTTCCTTTTAGTCGAACAGAAGAAGGAAAGATTTATCAAAGACCTTTTGGAGGAATGACAAAAAATTATGGTAATGGGATAGTTCAAAGAACTTGTGCTGCAGCTGATAGAACTGGTCATGCAATTCTTCATACTCTTTATGGTCAAGCTTTGAAACATAATACAGAATTTTTTATAGAATATTTTGCACTTGATTTATTAATGAAAGATGGCGAGTGCAAAGGATTAATCGCCTGGAATTTAAATGATGGCACAATTCACAGATTTAGGGCGCACACAGTAATTATTGCTACTGGTGGGTATGGAAAAGTTTATTATTCAGCAACTTCTGCACATACGTGTACAGGCGATGGTAATGCAATGGTTTTAAGAGCTGGACTTCCATTACAAGATATGGAATTTGTACAATTTCATCCAACAGGAATATATGGTCATGGTACTTTAATTACAGAAGGGGCTAGAGGTGAAGGAGGTTACCTTACAAATTCAAAAGGTGAGAGATTCATGGAAAGATATGCCCCAAGTGCAAAAGATCTAGCATCAAGAGATGTAGTAAGTAGGTCAATGTCAATTGAAATTAACGAAGGAAGAGGAGTTGGTAAAGATCAAGATCATGTTCATTTGAACTTAAGTCATTTAGATAAAGAAATTATTGAAAGCAGATTGCCAGGAATTACAGATGCTGCAAGATTATTTGCAAATGTAGATGTTACCAAAGAACCAATTCCTGTAGTTCCAACTGTTCACTACAATATGGGTGGTATTCCAACTAATTATAAAGGAGAGGTAATGACAGTGAATGGCTCTGAAAAAACCGTTCCTGGATTGATGGCAATTGGAGAAGCTGCGTGTGTTTCAGTTCATGGAGCCAATAGATTAGGATCTAATTCTTTAATTGATTTAGTTGTATTTGGAAGAGCAGCAGCAAAAAGAGCAGCTGAATTAGTTAAACCAGGAACTCCTCATGAAGAAATTGGAGAGTCTGAAACTCAAAAATGTTTGGATAGGTTTGATAAACTTAGAAATGCAAAAGGTGAAAATAGTACAGCAGATTTAAGACTTGCTATGCAAAAAACTATGCAATCAAAATGTGCAGTGTTTAGAACTGAAAAAAATCTTAAAGAAGGTGTTGATGAAATTAGAAAAACTTATGATGGCATGGATTCTATCTCAGTTAAAGATAGATCTTTAGTATTTAATACTGATTTAGTAGAAACTTTAGAGTTTGATAATTTGATTAGACAAGCGGTAGCTACAGTTGACTCTGCCTACCACAGAAAAGAAAGTAGGGGAGCCCATGCAAGAGATGACTATCCTAAAAGAGATGATGAAAAATTTATGCAACATACACTAGCTTGGTGTAATGGTAAGAATACAAAAATAAGTTATAGAGAAGTTCACAAATCTACTTTAACTAATGAAGTACAATACTTTCCACCACAAGAAAGAGTGTATTAATGGTTCAAATAAATTTACCTAAAAATTCTGAAGTAATTAAAGGTAAATATTATCAAGACAAAACAGGTTCAAAAAATATTAGAAAAGTTAACGTTTATAGGTGGGATCCTTCTACAGAAGAAAACCCTAGGCTAGATACCTATGAAGTAGATATGGATAATTGCCCTTCAAAAGTTTTAGATATTCTTAACAAAATTAAAAATGAAATTGATCCAACATTAGCATATAGAAGATCTTGTGCACATGGAGTTTGTGGATCTTGTGCAATGAATATGGGTGGTAAAAATGGTCTCGCTTGTACTACACCGCATGCTGAAATAGATGGTGATATAGATATTTATCCTTTACCGCATTTAAAAGTAAAAAGAGATTTAATAGGAGATCTTGATGGTCTTTATAAACAATATCAGTCAATTGAGCCTTGGTTAAAAAATAATTCAACAAAAGATACAAATGAAATTTTTCAATCAAAAGAAGAAAGAGCAAAACTTGATGGTGCATATGAATGTATAATGTGCGCGTGCTGCTCAACATCTTGCCCAAGTTATTGGTGGAATGGAGATAAATATTTAGGTCCTGCAGTTTTACTTCAAGCATATAGGTGGATTATTGATAGTAGAGATGAGGAAAGAAAAGCTAGATTAAAGAAGGTTGCTGATGAATTAAAACTTTATAGATGTCATACTATCCTCAACTGTACAAGTGCTTGTCCAAAAGGCTTAAATCCAGCAAAAGCAATTGCAGAAATTAAAAAAATGATTGCTGTAGCCAATGTTTAATTAGACTAACAAGAATTTTTGATTTAAAAGACCGTATTCATGAAATTAATAGAACACTTTGTAGGTGGAAAAATTATTCCTGGTTCATCAGATAAAAAAGGTAAAGTCTATAACCCAGCAACTGGAGAGCAAGAGTCTGAAGTAAGACTTGCTACGAAATCTGATTTAGATCAGGCAGTTGAGGTTGCAAAAAAGGCTTTTGAAACTTGGTCATTAAAACCATCTCTTCAAAGAGCAAGAATAATGTTTAAATTTAAAGAATTAATTGAAAAAAATTCTGATGAGCTTACAAGATTAATTGTTTCTGAACATGGTAAAGTTTATGAAGATGCCCAAGGTTCATTAACAAGAGGATTAGAAGTCGTTGAGTTTGCGTGTGGAATTCCTCATTTATTAAAGGGTGAATTTTCAGAAAATGTTGGAACAAATGTGGATAGCTGGTCAATGAGACAGCCGTTAGGTGTTGTGGCTGGAATTACACCTTTTAACTTTCCAGCAATGGTACCAATGTGGATGTTCCCACTTGCTATAGCATGTGGAAATACTTTCATTCTTAAACCATCAGAAAAAGATCCTTCATGTGCTATTAAGTTAGCAGAACTCCTAAAAGAAGCAGGACTTCCAGACGGTGTGTTTAATGTTGTTAATGGTGATAAAGAGTCTGTTGATGCAATTTTAGAGAATAAAGATATAAAAGCAGTAAGTTTTGTAGGATCAACGCCAATTGCAAAATATATCTACGAAAATTCAGCTAAAAATGAAAAAAGAGTCCAAGCTTTAGGTGGAGCTAAAAATCATTTGGTAGTTATGCCTGACTGTGATTTAGACGGTGCTGTCAATGGTTTAATGGGTGCAGCATATGGATCTGCAGGTGAAAGATGTATGGCTCAATCAGTTGCTGTCGCTGTTGGAGATATAGGTGATGAATTAGTATCAAGACTGTCAAAAAAGGCTGAAGCTTTAAAAGTTGGCCCAGGAATGGACAAGACATCTGAAATGGGACCTTTGATTACTAAGGAACATTTAGAAAAAGTGAGAAGTTATGTGGACCTTGGTGTTGAGGAGGGAGCAAAACTAGTTGTAGATGGAAGAAGTTTAAAACTTCAAGGTTATGAAAATGGATTTTATATTGGTGGATGTTTGTTTGATCACGTTTCAAAAGATATGAGAGTTTACAAAGAAGAAATATTTGGCCCTGTTTTATCAGTAGTTAGAGTAAAAACTTTTGAGGAAGCAGCTAAATTAATTAATGATCATGAGTATGGAAATGGTGTAAGTATTTACACTAGAGATGGAGATGCAGGCAGAACTTTTGCAAGCAAGATCCAAGTAGGCATGGTTGGCATAAATGTTCCAATCCCAGTTCCAATGGCGTTTCATAGTTTTGGAGGATGGAAAAGGTCTTTATTTGGAGATAGTGCAATGCATGGTATGGAAGGAATTAAATTTTATACAAAATTAAAAACAGTAACCTCAAGATGGCCATCAGGTATCCGTTCAAATGCGGAATTTGTAATGCCAACAATGAAATAAGGAAAAAAATGAGAAAAATATCTTTAATTGGTGCGGGGCAAATAGGTGGAACTTTAGCACATTTAATTGGAACAAAAGAGCTTGTTGATGAAGTAGTTTTATTTGATGTTGCTAGTGGAATTGCTAAAGGAAAAGCTCTTGATATTGCACAATCTTCATCAGTAGATGGCTTTAATGTGAAATTTTCAGGCACTGATGACTATAAAGATATCAAAGATTCTGATGTGATCATTATAACCGCTGGCGTTCCTAGAAAGCCAGGTATGAGCAGAGATGATTTATTAGGTATAAATTTAAAAATAATAAAACAGGTAGCAGAAGGAATTAAGCAAAATGCTCCTAATGCTTTTGTTATATGTATTACCAATCCATTAGATGTAATGGTAATGGCTTTTCAGAAATTTTCTGGTTTACCAGCAAATAAAGTTGTTGGGATGGCTGGAATTTTAGATAGCTCAAGATTTAAATTATTTTTATCGTTAGAATTAAATGTTCCAGTAAAAGAAATAGATGCAATGGTGATGGGCGGACACGGAGATACAATGGTACCAATGCCTAGATTTACAAAAGTTTCAGGAAAACCTTTGCTTGATTTAGTAGAAGAGGGAAAAATCTCTCAAGAAAGATTAGAAGAAATAAATCAGAGAACTAGAGATGGTGGAGCTGAAATAGTTAAATATCTTGAAAAAGGATCTGCATTTTATGCACCTGCAGCATCAGGAGTGCAAATGGCAGAAGCCTATTTAAATGATGAAAAGAAATTATTACCATGCGCAATTCAGTTAAATGGTGAATATGGTGTAAACAACGTTTATGCGGGTGTTCCAGTTATAATTGGAAAAAATGGTGTAGAAAAGATAGAAGAAATTAACTTAGACGAAAAAGAAAAAAAAGAATTTATGCATTCTATTGATGCAGTTAAAGCTCTTTGGGAAGCAGCATCTAAAATAGATCCTGATCTTTCTAAATAATAATGAACATACACGAGCATCAAGCAAAACAAATCTTAAAAAAATATGGGGCAGTTGTACCAGAGGGAGTATTTGGTCTTACAGTTGAAGATCTTGTTGAAAAAGCAAAATCACTAAATACAAAAAAATATGTTTTAAAAGCTCAAATCCATGCTGGCGGAAGAGGAAAAGCAGGGGGAGTAAAAATATTAGATACTATTGAAGATTTAAGTGAGGCAGCAAAAGAGATGATGGGAAAAATCCTAGTTACTCATCAAACAGGTCCTGAAGGAAGAGAAGTAAAAAGACTATATGTCGAAGAGTCATCAAATATTGATAAAGAGTTTTATTTGTCTTGTTTAGTCGATAGAGCTAGTTCTAAAATAGCTTTCATATCTAGTGACCAGGGTGGAATGGATATTGAAGAAGTAGCAAGTAACTCACCTGAGAAAATCATAACAACTAAAGTTGATATTGGCAATGAAATTTCAGACAAAGATTGTGAGAAGATAATTAATATTTTTAACTTAAATGACAGTACAAAAACACAAGCAATTTCGCTAATAAAATCAATTTATCAAATGTTTATTAGCACAGATGCAAATATGGTTGAGGTTAATCCATTAATCTTAACTAAGGAAGAAAAAGTAATTTGTTTAGATGCAAAAGTAAACTTTGATTCAAATGCTTTATTTAGACATCCTGAGATTGTTGAGTTAAGAGATTTAAATGAAGAAGATCCAACAGAAATAGAAGCCAGTAAAAACGATCTAGCTTACATAAAATTGGATGGAAGTATTGGTTGTATGGTTAATGGGGCAGGTTTAGCTATGGCAACTATGGACATAATAAAACTATATGGAAAAGAGCCAGCTAATTTTTTAGATGTTGGCGGTGGTGCATCAAAAGAAAAAGTTTCAGCTGCCTTGAAGATAATTCTATCAGACAAAAATGTTAAAGGAATTTTAATTAATATTTTTGGAGGGATAATGAGATGTGATGTACTTGCTCAAGGAGTGGTAGATGCGGCTAAAGAAATAAATATTAGTGTTCCATTAGTTGTGAGACTTGCTGGGACAAATTTCAAAGAAGGAAAAGAAATATTAGATAACTCAGGATTAAAGTTAATTTCAGCTGAAAACTTAGATGATGCAGCAAAAAAAATTGTAGAGGCAATTAAATAAAATGTCTGTTTTAGTAAACAAGGATACAAAAGTAATCTGTCAAGGCTTTACAGGTGCACATGGCACCTTTCACTCTGAACAAGCAATTAAATATGGAACTAATTTAGTTGGTGGGGTGACTCCAAAAAAAGGTGGTCAAAAACACTTAGATAGACCTGTTTTTAATAGTGTTATCGAAGCAAAAGATAGTGTTGGGGCAGATGCAACAATGATTTATGTACCTGCTAAATTTGCTGCAGCTGCAATTATTGAAGCAATTGATGCATCAATAGAATTAATTGTTTGTATTACCGAAGGTATCCCAGTTCAGGATATGCTTAAGGTAAGACAAAAATTAAATGGTACTCAAAGTAGATTGATTGGACCAAATTGCCCAGGAATAATTACTCCAGCCGAATGTAAAATTGGAATTATGCCAGGAAATATTCACAAAAGAGGAACAGTTGGAATCGTATCAAGATCTGGAACACTTACTTACGAGGCAGTTGCGCAAACAACTGAGAATGGCTTAGGTCAATCAACTTGTATTGGTATTGGAGGCGATCCAATAAATGGAACAAACTTTATTGATTGTTTAGACTTGTTTTTAAATGATGAAGAGACTGAGTCTATTTTAATGATAGGAGAAATTGGAGGTACAGCAGAAGAAGAAGCGGCTGAATTTGTTAAAAATCATAAAATTAAAAAACCGATAGTTGGTTTTATTGCAGGAATTACAGCTCCTCCAGGAAGAAGAATGGGTCATGCAGGTGCTATTATTTCAGGGGGAAAGGGTGGAGCTGAAGATAAAATTAAAAAAATGGAGGAATCTGGCATAACAGTTGCAAAATCGCCTTCAATAATTGGAAAAACTTTATTTAATAAATTGTCGAATTGAAAAATAATATTAGAGGACTATATTAAATAAATAGATGTCAGCATCAAAAAATCTTGATTACGAAAAAACCTCATTTTTAAACAAAACTAATAGTGCATTTATTGAGCAAATGTATCTTAAATTTGTAAACAAGGATGCAGATTTACCAGATAGTTGGAAAGATTATTTTGAAGGTATTGGTGATGAATTAAATATTATTGCAAAAGAAATTAATGGTCCTTCATGGGGTCCTAAAAAAAATACGATAGATATTGACGAACTTCAAAAAAAAATTGACCAAGAAGAACAAAATTCTAACGGTATTACTGCAAATAATAATGGTGTAAGTTCAAGTTCTTCAAAATCTAATGAAGACTCCATAAAAGCAGTTTCAATGATTAGATCATACAGACAACGTGGACATCTTATAGCCAAACTAGATCCGCTTGAATTGATGAAATCAGACTATTTAGATGAGCTTCATCCTGAGTCTTTTGGTTTCAAAAAAACAGATTATCAAAAAAATATTTATTTAGGTGGAGTAACTAATAGACAAAACTCAAACATTAAAGAACTACTAGCCTTTTTAAAAAAAACTTATTGTGGACCGGTTGGTTACGAATATATGCACATATCTAACCCAACAGAGAGAAAATGGTTTAGAGATAGAATTGAAAAATCAGATGATAATTTAAATTTTACTAAAAATGGTAAAGAAGCTATTTTAAATAAATTAATTCAAGCAGAAGGTTTTGAAAAATTTCTTCACACAAAATATGTTGGAACTAAAAGGTTTGGATTGGATGGAGGAGAAAGTCTAATACCTGCTTTAGAACAAATAATTAAAATTAGTGGTCAGTCTCAAGTTAAAGAAGTTAAGATTGGTATGTCTCACAGAGGAAGATTAAATGTTTTAGCTAACGTATTACAAAAGTCTTACAAAAGAATATTTAATGAGTTTGCTGGTGAGTTTGGAACTTCTTCAGACGAGGGGGCGGGAGACGTTAAGTATCATTTAGGTGCCTCATCTAATAGAGAGTTTGATGGAAATTCAGTTCATGTAAGTTTAACTGACAACCCATCACATTTAGAAGCAGTTAATCCAGTTGTGCTTGGTCAAACTAGAGCAAAACAATATTTTCATAAAGATAAAAAGAGAAATAAGGTAATACCAATTTTAATTCACGGTGATGCAGCGTTTGCTGGTCAAGGTGTTGTGGCTGAATGTTTTGCGATGTCTGGACTACCAGGACATAACACCGGTGGTACAATTCACATAATAGTCAATAATCAGATAGGATTTACTACCAGCCCAAGATTTGCTAGGTCCTCTCCATATCCCTCTGATATAGCAAAAATGGTTGATGCTCCAATAATTCATGCAAATGGAGATGATCCAGAAGCAGTTGTTTATGCGGCTAGAATAGCAGCAGAGTTTAGATTAAAATTTAATAGGGATGTAGTTGTTGATCTAATTTGTTACAGAAGGTTTGGTCACAACGAAGGAGACGAACCATCGTTTACCCAGCCTTTGATGTATGAAAAAATTAGATCACACCCCTCAACAACTAAAGTTTATGGAAAAAAACTCGTAGATGAAAATGTTATCTCAAATGAAAGTTTAGATAATTCCATTAAGACTTTTAAAAACTTACTTGATGATCAGTTTAAAAATGCAAAAGATTACAAACCAAAAATTGCTTGGTTTGAAGGTACATGGTCAGCTTACAAACCAGAAAAAGGAAAAGATAAAAGAGGTGTAACTGGCGCAGATACCAAAAAGTTATTAGAGATTTCAGAAAAAATAAATGCATCTTCTGACGATTTAAATTTACACAAAACTATAGTCAAAATATTAAATAATAGAAAAGAAGCTGTTAAAAGTGGATCTAATATTGATTGGTCAACAGCTGAAGCTTTAGCGTTTGGATCTCTATTAGAAGAAGGCTATCCAGTAAGATTAGTTGGACAAGATTCTGGAAGAGGAACTTTCAGTCAAAGACATTCAGTTTTAAGAAATCAAAAGGATAACACTCGATATGTCCCTTTAAATAATATTTCTAACAATCAAAAACAATTTGAAGTTGTTGATAGCTTTTTATCTGAATTGGCTGTTCTAGGGTTTGAGTATGGTTATAGTTTAGTTGAACCTAACACACTTACTTTATGGGAAGCACAGTTTGGAGATTTTGCAAATGGTGCTCAAGTTGTGATAGATCAATTTATTGCTTCAGGAGAAAGAAAATGGAGAAGAGCTTCTGGATTAGTACTGTTATTGCCACATGGATATGAAGGTCAAGGACCAGAACATTCATCAGCTCGATTAGAGAGATTTTTACAATTGTGCTCAAACGATAATATGCAAGTGATGAATTGTACAACTCCCGCAAATTATTTTCATGCTCTAAGAAGACAAATGCATAGAGATTTTAGAAAACCTTTAATTATGATGGCTCCAAAATCATTACTTAGAAACAAATATTGCGTTTCAAATTTAGAAGATTTAAGCAAATCAAATACTTTTCACAGAATACTTTGGGATCATGCAATAGATCCACAAGCTCAAGGATTTATAAAATTAAAAAAAAGTTCTGAAATCAAAAAAGTGATTATGTGTTCTGGAAAAGTTTATTTCGATTTGTTAGATGCTAGAGAAAAATTAAAAAAAGATGATGTAATTTTGTTTAGAATAGAACAACTTTACCCATTTCCCGCAAAAACACTTGTTAAAGAGTTAAAACCATTTGCAGGGAATGCTGAATTTTTTTGGTGCCAAGAAGAGCCTAAAAATATGGGTGCATGGTTCTCAGCAAGGGATTATATCCAATGGACATTAGACACTATTAAGGCTAAAAATAATCAAATTTCTTATATAGGAAGAAGCCCTGATGCATCCCCAGCGACTGGATATGCGAAGAGGCATAATTCTCAACAACAAGAAATAATTGATAAGGTATTTGAATAATTATAAATGAGTGAAAAAATCTTAGTTCCTGTTCTCGGAGAAAGTATTACTGAGGCAACAGTAGCAAAATGGCTTAAAAATACTGGTGATGCTGTTGAAGCAGATGAGCCAATAGTAGAGCTTGAAACAGATAAAGTTAATCTTGAAGTTCCATCACCTGTAAAAGGTATTTTAACAGAAATAAATTCAAAAGATGGTTCAGTGGTTGAAGTTGGAGCTCACTTAGGTTCAGTATCAGAAAGTGGATCAGTAGGATCAGATAAAAAAGAGGAAATTAAAAAAATAGAACCTGCTCAAACAGAAGACAACGTAATTAAATTAGATCCATCTAAAAAAGAGCCAAAAATATTTGAAAAAAAAAAGACACAAAATATACAGGATGAACCTTTAATCTTAACTGAAGAAATTACAGAAGAAGATGTTCCAAAGGGTAAAATAGAAAAATCAGAACCTAAAACTAATACAGAAATCCAAACACTTTCGCCAGCAGTTAGAAAGATTGTTGCAGAAAACAAAATAGACATTAATTCAGTTCAAGGCTCAGGAAAAGATGGAAGAGTTTTAAAAGGTGATCTAATAAGTTTAATGGGAGCTAATCCGCAGCCTTCAGATAGAAAAATTAAATATGGTCAAGAGGAAAGAATTAAAATGACCAGACTAAGACAAACAATAGCTAAAAGATTAAAACAAGCTCAAGAAAATGCAGCTTTGCTAACTACATTCAATGAAGTTGATATGACTAACATCATGGAAATGAGAAAAGAGAACCAACAAGATTTTCAAAGTCGATATGGAATAAAATTAGGACTCATGTCATTTTTTGTAAAAGCATGTGTTGTAGCATTAAAAAACTTCCCAGCAGTAAATGCCGAAATAGATGGAGAGGAAATAGTTTACAAAAATTATTATAATCTTAGTTTTGCGGTTGGAACAGAAAAGGGTTTAGTTGTGCCTGTATTAAGAAATGCAGATGAGCTATCGTTTGCTGATATTGAAAAAAATATTAAAGATATTTCAGAAAAAGCAAGAGATGGTAAATTAACAATTGAAGATCTTCAGGGCGGAACATTTACTATTAGTAATGGTGGAATTTATGGATCTATGTTATCAACTCCAATATTAAATCTCCCTCAATCAGGTGTACTTGGAATGCATAATATTGTTGATAGACCCATGGTCATTGATGGTGAAATTAAAATTAGACCAATTATGTATTTGGCTTTGTCATATGATCACAGAATAATTGATGGCAAAGAGTCAGTTTCATTTTTAAAAATGGTAAAAGAAAATTTAGAGGACCCTAGAAGGTTATTTTTGGATATTTAAATGTCAGAAAAATTTCAAGCAGTAGTAATTGGAGGTGGTCCAGGTGGATATGTTTGCGCAATTAGGCTTGCTCAGCTTGGATTAAAAACAGCGTGCATTGAAGCTAGAGGTTCTCTTGGAGGAACATGTTTAAATGTTGGATGTATACCCTCAAAAAGTTTATTAAATCTATCTGAAGAATTTCATAAAGTGCAAAACTTATCCAGTAAAGGAATTGAAGTTGGTGAAGTTAAGCTAAATCTAGAAAAAATGATGAAAAGTAAGGATAAAGCGGTGACTATACTCACTAAAGGTGTCGAGTTTTTACTGAAAAAAAATAAAGTAACTTATTATAGAGGAACTGGAAGCTTCAAATCTCAAAATGAAATCATAATAAAAGATGATCAAAATAAAGAGACTATTATTGAAGCTGAAAAAGCTGTGATAGCAACAGGTTCTGAGCCAGTATCTTTGCCGGGAATAGAAATTGATGAGAAAGTCATTGTATCTTCAACAGGTGCATTAAAATTGGATAAAGTTCCAAAAAAAATGGTTGTGGTAGGGGGTGGTTACATTGGATTAGAGATGGGATCAGTTTGGTCAAGATTGGGAGCTGAAGTGCAGGTGGTAGAATTTTTAGATCATATTACTCCAGGCATGGATAAAGAAATTTCATCAGAATTTATGAAGATTTTAAAAAAACAAGGCATCAAATTTAGTATGCAAAATAAAGTTCAAGCTATCCAAAATAATAAAACAGGAGTGGTTGTTTCAACAGTTGATAAAGATGGTAAAAAAAATAATTTTGATTGTGATGTTGTGCTTATTTCAGTTGGAAGAAAAGCAAACACTAATGGTTTAAACCTAGAAGCTGCTGGTGTTGAATTAGATGAAAGAAAGAGAGTTAAAACAGACAATACGTTTAAAACTAATATTAATAATATTTATGCAATAGGTGATGTAATCAGTGGACCAATGCTTGCCCATAAAGCAGAAGATGAAGGAATTGCCGTTGCAGAAAATATTGCAGGTCAATCAGGCCATGTCAATTATGATACAATTCCTGGTGTTGTTTATACAACACCTGAAGTTGCATCAATTGGTAAGACAGAAGAACAATTAAAAGAATTAAATATAAAATACAAAATTGGTAAGTTTTTATTTATGGCAAACTCTAGAGCTAAAGCTATAGATGATGCAGAGGGGTTTGTTAAAATTTTAGCAGACAAAACTACAGATAAAGTCTTAGGTGCACACATTATTGGCCCTCATGCAGGAGAACTTATTGCAGAAATAGGTGTTGCAATGGAATTTGGTGCTAGCTCTGAAGATATTGCAAGAACTTGTCATGCTCACCCAACGTTTTCAGAAGCTGTTAAAGAAGCAGCATTATCAGTAGATAAAAGAGCGATACACTCATAATATAGGATTTTAGAGGAGTGTCCTAAATTATCCTTTAGCACCAACGATAATAATAAATTATTAAAAGATTGTTGAAATTTTATATTTGTTGTTAATTAATATTTTTTTAAACATTTACTTTTAATTTAATGTTCTTTTAATGTACGGAATACCGAAATCCTCATGTACATTTTATAGTTCACGAGTGTATTGTTTATTTATATATTTTACAGAATTGTGGTACTTTGCTTGGTAATGGAAAAATTTGATTTAGTCATTATAGGTGCCCATAATGGTTTAGGATTAGAGGAATTAATTTTAAAACAAAAAAATAAAGTTTTATTGATTGAACCTGTAAATTACAATTTACAATCTTTAAAGAACAGATTTAAAGATTTAAATAATATTGTTTTTGAAAATGTAGGTGTGTCAAATGAAAAAAGACAATTAAAATTTCATTATGTTAAAGAAAGTTCTGTAAAAAAACTTGGCAAAGAGTGGGGATCAGGAATAGGTTCATTTAAAAAAAAACATCTTTTAGACCATCATAGAAAAAGATTTCAGATTACTGAAAGTGATATAGAAGAAGTGGATATTAAAATTGTAGTTTTCAATGATTTGGTTGAAAAATATAATATTAGTGAAATTGAATATCTTTTCATTGATACTGAGGGTTATGACTATCAAATAATAAAGTCTATAGATTTTAATAAAACTAAAATTAATAAAGTGAAATTTGAATATAAACATCTGGAAGATACTTTTAAATTTGACATAAGATTATTGGAATTAAAAGAAATGTTTAATCAACTTAATTATAAAGAAATTGATGTTGATGATGAAAATATTACTTTTGAAAAAATTGTTATTTAAATTAATTGACCATAAAAAAGATTTCAAATAGATTTCAAAAAGCATTGGTATTAAAAATTAAACTTTTAATTTTAATTTAGTTTAATGGTCTACTAATAGTACAGAAAAATAGAAGGAAAAATGCGTTTAGAAGTTATGTTTATCAGCAGAAATAGTGCGGTTAAAAAAACACCGACACTCTCTTAGGATTTTAGATTTTTAGAAAAGAAGTTGAACATACGATTTGCAACTTCCTTAGGAATCTCTTCAGCCATATAATGAGTTGCATCAAGAGCTTCACCCTCGACCTTTTCTGCACGTAGGCGCCAGAGATCAAGTGCATCAAAACAAGACTCAATTACACCAAATTTTGCCCAAAGAGCTAACAGAGGCATCGTGATTTTTTTCCCCTGGTCTGCGTTGTCATGTTCAATATCAATACTTGCTGCTGCTCGATAATCTTCACAACTAGAGTGAATCACCTCTTGCTGTTTAAAGTAAAATAAATATTCTTCCAAAGCCTCCTTAGAAAAAGGGTTTTTCCCATTAGTCTGATTAAAACATTTTAATTTCCAAAACCCTTCAGGATCTGCAGAAATTATTTGTTCAGGTATAGGTTGTGGCTGGATCAGAAAAAACCAGTGCCAATAAGTGCGCGCAAATTCATTGTTGGTACCCGCATACATCTCTCGGGTTGGTGCTATATCAAGAAGAACCATGGCTTTGACACAATTGGGATGATCAAGTGCAAGTCTATGAGCCACTCTTGCTCCACGATCATGGGCACCAACTAAGAATTTATCGTGCCCCAAATTTTGCATTATCGCAATTATATCTTTCGCCATTGCACGCTTTGAGTAAGGAGTGTGTAATTGATTGGATATAGGTTTATCTGACCTACCATAACCACGTAAATCTGGGCATACAACCTGATATGATTTTGCAAGTATTGGAGCCATACGGTGCCACATAGCAGAGGTTTGTGGATAACCATGAAGGAGCACTAGTGGCGGTGCATCTTTAGGTCCAGCATGGCGAACAAATAAGGTCACACCATCTCCTTTGATATGTTCTTCTACAAATTTATGGAACATTTATGTTTCTCCAAAGTAAGTATATTTTAATAAATACTATATTATAAAAATATGAAAGTTCCGATTCTTTTACCAAATATATTTAACCATCCTTTTACCTACGAAAGTAATCTTAATTTAAAAGTAGGTGATTACGTGATTGTCCCTTTTGGTAAATCTAATATTACAGGAGTTGTTTGGGATGAATTTGAGAAAAAAAATAATAGAAACTTTAAGATAAAGAGTGTTTTAAAAAAATTAAATGTAACACCTTTAAAAAAAACAACTATAAAATTTCTTAATTGGTTTTCTGAATATAACATAATTCCAAAAGGAATGGCTTTAAAACTAGTTTTGTTAAGCAGTAATGCTGTAGAAAAAATTCAAAAAGATGCGTACAAAATTTTTAAGTCTAATACTAAAAAAAATTCAATAGAGCTTTCTGAAGAACAAAAAAAATCCCTTAAAAAAATGAATGTTTCTAATCAAAAATTTAGAGTTCATGTTCTTCAAGGAACAACTGGCTCAGGGAAAACAATGGTTTATTTTGAGGCTCTTAATGCTATTATAAATAAAGGTTTTCAGGGCTTAATTTTATTACCTGAGATTGGCTTAACAGGTCAATTCGAAAAAAAATTCATAGAATTCTTTGGTTTTACCCCAGCAGTTTGGCACTCAGGTATTACCAAGAAAAAGAAAGAAATTATTTGGAGCGGAATTACAAATGGAGAAATTAAAGTTGTCATAGGTGCTAGATCATCATTATTTTTACCATTTAAAAAATTAGGATTAATCATTGTTGATGAGGAACATGATCAGTCTTACAAACAAGATGAAGGTGTTACCTATAATGCTAGAGACATGGCAATCACAAGAGCATCATTTGAAAATATTCCTATCAATTTAATAACAGCAGTTCCATCAATTGAAACTTATGAAAATATTAAAAAAGGCAAGTTTACTATCTCAAAATTAGAAAAGCGTTATAAAAATGCATCATTGCCGAATTATGAAATAATAAATCTCAATGAAACAAAATTAGAAAAACAATCATGGCTATCAAAAAAAATTATTGAGAAAGTAAATTTTCATCTTAATAAAAACGATCAGGTATTATTTTTTTTAAATAGAAGAGGGTTTTCTCCCCATGTACTTTGTAACAAATGCTTTAACAGTTATTCATGTCCTAATTGCTCAATTAATTTAGTTTATCATAAAAATAAAAATAATTTATTATGTCATTATTGTGGTTTTAAGTCTTCATTAAAAAGAAGTTGTGTAAAAGATGGTGACTGTGATTTTATTTTTAGTGGTCCTGGTGTTGAAAGAATATCCGAAGAAGTTAAAAAAAACTTTCCATTAAAAAAAATTGAAATTTTCTCGAGCGATACTATGAACAAAAAAGGTTCTAGTGAAAAATTAGAAAAGATAATTAATAATGAAATTCAAATCTTAGTTGGAACTCAATTAATTTCTAAAGGCTTTCATTTCCCAAGCCTAAATTGTATTGTTGTAGTCGATATTGATCTTTCTTCACAAGGACATGATCTAAGAGGAGCTGAAAAAAATTTACAGTTATACCATCAACTTTCTGGTCGAGCAGGGAGGACAGGGAAACCAGCAACTGTGTATTTTCAAACTTATAATACCAATACTAAAATGATTTCTGATTTGACCAATAGTAATCCTGATATTTTTCTTGATAGAGAATTAGATATTAGAAGACATAACAATCTTCCACCATTTCAAAGATTTATTTCATTAATCTTAACAGGAGACAATGAAGCTAAGTTAGAAAAAGAAGCTTTTTATTTTAAAAACTTTATTGAAAAAAAAATTAAGGGAAGAGTTTTAGGACCAGTTAGTGCACCAATTTTTAAACTTAAAAAAAAATTTAGAATAAGAATGCTAATAAGGGGTTCAAAATCACTCAATTTACAAAATTCGGTCGCTGAAATTATCCCAAATTACAAATTTTCATCAGGAATAAAACTTTCAGTTGATGTTGACCCAATAAACTTCAATTAACCTAACAAAAAATAGTGTTTTAAATGAATGTGTTACTTGAAGACATTATACTCATATGCTAATTAAAGCGTGATTTTAAAATAATCTTCTACATAATAAAGGTATCAAGTTGAGCAAAGATAAGGAATTTTCGATAACTTCAAGTGAAAGATATTCTTTAGCTTTATATGAGCTTTCAAGTGAAAACAATATTCTTGAACAAGTAGAAGAACAATCACTATCTATTTTAGATTTAATTATAGCAAGTAAAGATTTCTCGGGTTTAATTAAAGATCCAACTAATAACCAAGAGGATCTTTTGAAATTTATAAATAATTTTTCTGATAATAATAAATTTGAGAATTTACTAAAGAATTTTTTAAGTTTTCTAGTTATTAAAAGACGTTTTTTTTATGTAGAGCAAATATTAAAGAGTTTTATAGAAATATGTTCTAAAAAAAGAGGTGAACTCAAGGCAGAATTAAAATCTGCTAAAGAACTAAATGGTGAAGAAATTTTAAAAATTACAGACGAGCTTACAGAAAATTTTAGCTCTAAAATAAAATTAAACTACAAACATGATGAAAGTTTAATAGGAGGTTTAATAGTACAGGTGGGAAGTACTATGGTGGATACCTCAATTAAAAATAAATTACAACAAATCGAAAATAGAATGATAGAGGCATAAATGGAAATAAATCCTTCAGAAGTTACAAAAATATTAAAAGAACAAATTAAAAATTTTGGTGATAAAGCAGAAGTAACTGAAGTTGGCCAAGTACTATCTGTTGGAGATGGTATTGCAAGAATTTATGGCCTTGACAATGTTCAAGCAGGAGAGATGGTAGAGTTTGCAGATGGCTCTAAGGGTATGGCACTAAACTTGGAAAGCGAAAATGTTGGTGTTGTAATTTTTGGTGACGATAGAAATATTAAAGAAGGAGATGTTGTTAAGAGAACTGGAAATATTGTAGATACTCCAGTAGGAAAAGAATTATTAGGAAGAGTTGTAGATGGTCTGGGTAATCCTATTGATGGCAAAGGTGCACTTGATAAAAGTGTTCAAAAAAGTAGGGTTGAAGTTAAAGCTCCAGGAATTATTCCAAGACAATCAGTTAGTGAACCAATGCAAACAGGTTTAAAATCAATCGATAGCTTGGTTCCAGTTGGAAGAGGACAACGTGAACTAATTATTGGTGATAGACAAACAGGTAAAACTGCAGTTGCAATTGATGCTATCATTAATCAGAAAAAAATTAATGAGTCAGGAGATGAGAAACAAAAACTTTATTGTGTCTATGTCGCTATTGGTCAGAAAAGATCAACTGTAAGACAAATTCAAAAAACTTTAGAGGAAGCTGGAGCAATGGAATATACAACAATTGTTGCTGCTACAGCCTCAGATTCTGCTCCATTACAATTTTTAGCTCCCTACACAGGTTGTACAATGGGTGAGTATTTTAGAGACAATGGTATGCATGCTTTAATAATTTATGATGATTTATCTAAGCAGGCAGTTGCTTACAGACAAATGTCCCTTCTTTTAAGAAGGCCTCCGGGACGTGAAGCATATCCTGGTGATGTATTTTATCTGCATAGCCGATTACTGGAAAGAGCAGCTAAATTAAGTGATGAACATGGTGGAGGTTCTTTAACTGCACTTCCAATTATTGAAACACAAGGTGGAGATGTATCTGCATTTATTCCTACTAACGTAATCTCAATTACTGACGGTCAAATTTTCTTAGAAACAGAACTTTTCAACCAAGGCATTAGACCTGCAATTAATGTTGGATTATCTGTATCAAGGGTAGGTTCGTCAGCACAAACTAAAGCAATGAAAAAAGTGTCAGGATCTATGAAGTTAGAATTAGCACAATATCGAGAAATGGCAGCATTTGCTCAATTTGGTTCTGACTTAGATGCATCGACTCAACAACTATTAAATAGAGGATCTAAATTAACAGAGCTTCTTAAACAAAAACAATACTCTCCAATGACAGTAGCTGAACAAGTTATTTCAGTTTTTTGTGGAGTAAAAGGTTACTTAGACGATATTGAACTTAAAGATATTGCTGAGTTTGAAAATAAAATAATTGAGAAATGTAAGTCTGATAAACCTGAAATTATAGATTCTATTTTAGCTTCAGGAAAACTTGAGGACGATATGGAAAAATTACTTGTAGAAGTAATTACTCAATTAAAGGAAAATTTTAAATCTTAATAAAATATGGCAAGTTTAGACGACCTTAAAAAAAGAATAGCTAGTGTAAAATCTACACAAAAAATTACAAAAGCTATGAAAATGGTAGCAGCAGCAAAACTCAGAAGAGCTCAAGAAAGTGCTGAAAAAGGAAGACCATATTCTGAAAAAATGAACAATGTGATTTTAAATTTGTCTAGTGGAATTTCAGATAAAGAAAATGCTCCAAAATTACTATCAGGGTCTGGTAAAGACCAAATACATCTTTGTGTTGTTATGACATCAGATAGAGGTTTATGTGGTGGTTTTAACTCAAATATAATTAAAAAAGCTAAAAGTTATTTTGCTAAATTATCTCAAGAGGGAAAAGAATTAAAAATTATAACAGTAGGCTCTAAAGGTAATGATCAGCTAAAAAGAGCTTACGGCGATAAAATAATCTCTCATATATCTTTTAAAGAGTCTAAAAATGCGAATTATTTTGATGCTGAGAAAGTTGGAAAAATCGTTATTGAAAAATTTGAGGGCGAGGAATTTGATGTATGTACTATTTTTTATAACCAATTTAAAAATGTGATAACCCAAATTCCACAGGCACAACAGATAATACCACTAAATACAGAAGCTACAGAAGAAGACAAGTCTGAGGATAGTTACGAATTTGAACCAGACGAGGATGAGATTTTAAGCAATTTATTGCCTAAAAATATTTCAACACAAATATTTAAGGCAATGTTAGAGAATTCAGCTAGCGAACAGGGCTCTAGAATGAGTGCAATGGATAATGCAACCCGTAACGCAGGTGAAATGGTTGACAAGTTAACTATTGAGTATAATAGAAGCCGTCAAGCAGCAATTACTAAAGAACTAATAGAAATCATATCAGGAGCAGAGAGTTTATAATTATGAGCAAAGGAATAATTACACAGGTTATTGGAGCAGTAGTAGACGTAAAATTCGATGGAGATCTTCCAGAAATTTTAACAGCATTAGAATGTAAAAATGGTGATAACAGACTTGTTTTAGAAGTTGCTCAACATTTAGGAGAGTCTACAGTTAGAACTATTGCGATGGATGCAACTGAAGGATTAAAAAGAGGAGATGAAGTTACTAATACCAACGCACCAATTCAAGTACCAGTTGGTCCAGAAACTTTGGGAAGAATTATAAATGTAATTGGAGAGCCGATTGACGAAAAAGGTGAAGTTAAAACAAAAGAAACTTGGCCTATTCACAGATCTGCACCAGAATTTAATGATCAATCTACCGAAACTGAAATATTAGTTACAGGTATCAAAGTCATTGATCTACTTGCACCTTATGCAAAAGGTGGAAAAATTGGATTATTTGGTGGAGCTGGTGTTGGAAAAACAGTTTTAATTATGGAATTAATTAATAACGTTGCAAAAGCACATGGTGGATTTTCAGTTTTTGCGGGTGTTGGTGAAAGAACAAGAGAAGGAAATGATCTTTACCATGAAATGATAGACTCTGGAGTTATAAAAACTGATGGAGAGGGATCAAAAGCAGCATTAGTTTATGGACAAATGAATGAGCCTCCTGGAGCTAGAGCTAGAGTTGCTTTAACTGGATTAACAGTAGCTGAATATTTTAGAGATCAAGAGGGTCAAGACGTACTTTTCTTCGTTGATAATATTTTCAGATTTACTCAAGCAGGTTCTGAGGTATCAGCACTTCTAGGAAGAATACCGTCAGCTGTTGGTTATCAGCCGACATTAGCAACTGATATGGGTAACCTTCAAGAGAGAATTACTACAACAAACAAAGGATCAATCACATCAGTACAAGCAATTTATGTACCAGCCGATGACTTAACTGATCCTGCGCCAGCAACTTCATTTGCTCACTTGGATGCGACTACCGTTCTTTCAAGACAGATTGCAGAGATTGGTATTTACCCAGCGGTTGACCCACTTGACTCTACTTCAAGAATTTTGGATCCAAGAATAGTAGGTGATGAGCATTATAGAGTCGCTAGAGAGGTACAAAAAGTATTACAAACCTACAAGTCTTTACAAGATATTATTGCAATTCTTGGTATGGATGAACTTTCAGAGGAAGATAAGCTTGTAGTAGCAAGAGCTAGAAAAATCCAAAGATTTTTATCTCAACCATTTTTTGTAGCAGAGGTGTTTACAGGATCACCAGGAAAATTAGTAGATTTAGACTCAACCATAAAAGGTTTTGCTGCAATCTGTAAAGGAGATTACGATCATTTACCAGAGGCCGCTTTTTATATGGTGGGAACTATCGAAGAAGCGATAGAAAAAGCTGAAAAAATGGAGAAAGAAGCAGCTGCTTAATGAGCGAAGAGTTTAAAGTCGAAATAGTAAATCCAGAAAAATCTTTTTTAATTAAAGAAGATGTGTCGGAAGTAGTTGTACCTGCTTTCGAAGGTGAAATGGGAATACTTAAGGATCATATTTCAATAATCTCATTTTTAAAACCAGGCATAATTAAAATTTTATCTAAATCAGGTAATGAAAATTATTATGTAGAAGATGGGATAGTTGAATTCAAAAATAATAATTTATCTATTTTAACAAGCTCAATATTTAATCTTAATGATTTAGATAAATCTAAGCAGCAAGATCTCCTTAAACAAGCAGAAGAAGAGGCTAGCAAGCCTGAAATTAATGACCAGTCTAAATATTTAGTTGATCAAAAAATTGAAGTATTAAAATCTCTTAATTAATAATTTTTTTAACTTGTTCCTTTACTTCTTTGTAAACGTGTAATTTAAAATCAACTACAACTTCGGTTAGTTGATCAATCTCAATCCATTTCCAATCCAAAAATTCTGGATTTTTAGTTTTGATATTTATTTCATTATCTTCACCATTAAATCTCATCAGAAACCATTTTTGTTTTTGACCTCTATACTTACCTTTCCAAATAATACCTAATAAACGATCAGGAAGTTCGTAAGTTATAGTTCCTTCTAATTCTTGAATTAGATTTACTTTCTTTATACTAGTTTCTTCCTCTAGCTCTCTGTAGGCAGCATTTAAAAAATTTTCACCCTCATCTACACCTCCTTGAGGCATTTGCCAAAAATTTTTTGGATTATCTATTCTCTTAGCAACAAATACTTTATTTTGTTTATTCAGGACTATAATTCCCACACCACTTCTAAGCGGTAATTCGCTTAATTTTTTTTTCATATTATCCGTTTAATAACTTTATTGCGTAATTAAGTTGATTATCTGTTTCAGTTTTAATTCTAAAATTATCACCTTCTTCATTAACCTCAATATCAGGGCTTACTCCAACTTCAGAAATAGAGTCTCCAGAAGGAAGGTAATATTTTGCAACAGTCAATCTAATAGCCCCTTTGTTTTTAAGAGGAATTATTGATTGCACAGATCCTTTTCCATAGCTACTTTCTCCGAGTATAATAGCTCTTTTATGGTCTTTCAGAGCGCCAGCAACAATTTCAGATGCAGATGCAGAACCATAATTAATCAATATCAATAAAGTTTTACCATCTGTAATGTCACCTTTTTTTGCAAACCATCTTTTGTTTTCTGATTTTTTTCTACTTTTTGTTGATACGATTTCTCCATTTTCAAGAAAAAAATCTGAAATTTTAATAGCTTGAGATAAAAGTCCGCCAGGGTTATTTCTTAAATCAAGAATGAATGCTTTTAAGTTTTCATTTTTTTTTAATTTCTTTATTTGTTTCTTAATTTGCTGACTACTATTGTCATTAAAAGAAGTTAATCGAATATATCCAATATTATTATCTAACAGATCAGACTTAACAGACTGAACTTCAATTATTTCTCTTGTTATATTAAATATTAGAGCCTTTTTAACTCCTCTTCGTCTAACAGTAAGCTCAATTCCAGAACCTACTGGACCTCTCATTAAGTCAACAGCTTCACTTAAAGATTTTCCTTGTACCTGAATATTGTTAATTTTTACAATATAGTCTCCAGCTTTTATACCAGCTTTTGATGCAGGAGTATCATCAATAGGCGATATAACTTTTACAACACCTGCTTCCATACTAACTTCAATTCCCAGCCCACCAAACTCTCCACTAGTTTCTGTTTGCATTTCCTGAAAAATTTCTGGTGACATGTAAGCTGAATAAGGATCAAGTGACTGAAGAAGTCCATTAATTGCAGAGTCCATACTTTCAGACTGATTTATTTCATCAACATATTCTTTATTGATTTTTTCTAAAACCTCACCGAATAGATCAATTTTTTTATAAATATCAATTTCAGCTGAATTTATTTGTTTTAAAAAAAGAAACTGAGTAAGAAAAATAATTAAATAAAATTGAACAGTTTTCATATACTAACTTTTTCTTTTGGTATTAATTCAGACCAAATTTTTTCAAGCTCATAAAACTTTCTTTTTTCAGGATGAAAAATGTGAACAATTAAGTCAACTCCATCAACTAATTTCCATTCATTACTTTCCTTACCTTCTAATTTAGAATTCTTAACACCACTATCTTTTAATTTTTCTAAAACTTGTTCTGACAAAGATTGAATGTGTCTTGAGGATGTTCCGCTAGCAATAATCATATAATCAGCCATTGAGCTTTTATCTTTAAGATCAATCGTTACAATATCTTCAGCTTTATTTATATCTAGTGTATTGATTATGATTGTTTTTAGATCTGAAATTTTATCCATTAGTTGAGTTTAGACTATCAAATTTTTCTTAATTGAGAAGATGAAATGTTGACTTTTTTAAATTCAACAAATGTAAGGCTGTCCTTGTTTAAACTTTTAAATGTCTTTGATTTTAAAGAATTTTTTTTATATCCATGACGATCAAAGACTAAAATATTACATTTTTGTAAAATTGATTTTGATTTATGCCATTTATGAAAATTTATTAAATTATCAGCTCCCATCAAAAAATAAATTTCAATACCATCATTTTTTTTAAGATAGTTGATAAGATCAATAGTTTTATTTGATTTAATTATATCCTCATAAAATTTAACTTTTATAAATGGATTTAGTCTAATAATTTTTTTACAATCTTTTATTCGTTTTGAGAGATTTGTTTTACTCTTATCTTTGAAAGGGTTCTTTTTAGTTATTGCCCAAATAATCTTTTTTAAATCAAATCTTCTTTTTGCTTCTTTAGAGATTGCTAAATGCCCTTTATGTGCTGGATCAAAAGATCCACCCAAAATTCCAATTTTAACTTTTTTTTTCAACCTAATCTCTTATCTTTCCTTGACTTGAAATTTCATATTTATAAGAAACTAATTGTTCTAGGCCAATAGGACCTCTTGGTGGCAAAGTATTTGTTGATATACCAACTTCACCTCCAAAACCAAATTCTCCGCCATCAGCAAATTGAGTAGAAGTATTATGCATTGCAATAGAACTTTTAATATTTGTCATAAATTGTGTGGCAGTTTTTTTATTTTTTGTAACAATAGAATCTGTGTGCATAGTCCCATACCGATTTATATGATCAATTGCTTGCTTTAAATTTTTAACAACTTTAACAGATACGGCTGCAGATAAATATTCAGTAGACCAGTCTTTTTCTTTAGCTGGATATAATGTTCCTGAGTAATTTTTTTTTATAAAATTATCTCCATAAATTTTACAATTATTATCCTCTAGCTTTTTTAATATTGGATTACAAAATTTTTTAACAATCTTTTCATGCATTAGAATTGTTTCTGTTGCACCACAAATACTTGTATTTCTTAATTTCGCATTATAAACGATATTTGTAGCCATTTTTAATTCTGCTTCTTTATCAATGTATGTATGACATAAACCTTCCAAATGACCGATAATAGGAACTTTAGAAAAATCTTGAACTCTTTTAACTAAATTTTTTCCTCCCCTAGGAATTATTACATCAATAAATTTATCCATTTTAGAAAGCATTATGTCGACCATTTTTCTATCTTTGGAGTCAATAAATTGAATATAATTTTCATTTACTTTATTTTTCTTTAGAGCTTTACGAAATAGATTTGCTAAAATTCTATTAGTATTAATAGCTTCAGATCCACCTTTAAGAATTACTGGATTTCCAGATTTAAAACATAAGCTAGCTACATCTGACGTAACATTTGGTCTACTTTCATATATAACTCCAATGACACCTATTGGAACTGATACTCTTTTAATATTTAGTCCATTAGGTCTTCTCCATTTTTCTAAAGTTATATTGACAGGGTCTTTTAATTTTGCAATTTTTTTAATAGAAACTTGAATTCCTTTCAGTTTGATTGGATTGATACTCAACCTATTTATCAAATTTTCTTTAATCTTATTTTTCTTTGCAAGATTAACATCTTTTTTGTTTTGAATAAGAATATTTTTTTTTTCTTTATCAAGGAACAAAGCATAGTCGTTTAAAACTTTATTCTTAATTTTAGTATCTATTTTTATCTTCAAAGCATTTCTAGCTTTAACTCCAATTAAATTCATAAATTTATTCATTTTAAATCTCAACCATATCATCCTTATGAATGACTTCTGATTTTGAAACATACCCTAATAATTTTTCAATTTCATTAGAGTGATGACCCATAATTTTTATGACTTCATCAGATGTGAAGGAACTCAAACCTCTGGCACATTCAGAATTTTTTTTATCTAAAATTTTAATATGGTCACCTTTTTTAAATTTTCCTGATACTTTTTTAATACCTGCTGCTAATAAACTCTTTCCAGATTTTAAAGCTCGTTTAGCACCATCGTCAATTATGATAGCTCCTTTTGGGGCGATCGAACTAATTATCCATTTTTTTCTGGCATCAAGTTTTGAAACTTTAGGTTTAAACATAGTGAAATTATTTTTTTCAATTATTCTTGAGATTGGATTTAGATATAATCCGTTAGCTATAATCATACTACATCCAGATAATTGACATATCTTTGCTGCCTCAATTTTTGTTTGCATACCTCCACTTCCATACTCATTTACACCCTTAATATAAATTCCGTTTAAATCTTTTTTTATATTACTTATTTTTTTTATTAATTTTGCATCTTTAAAAATTTTTGGGTTTTTTGTGTATAATCCATCTACATCAGAAAGAAGTATTAAAGTATCAGCATCAGTTATTTGAGCAACTCTTGATGCTAGTCGATCATTATCACCATATTTTATTTCAGTCGTAGCTATTGTATCATTTTCATTAACGATTGGAATAAAATCTAAATCAAATAAATTTTCAAAAGTTCTTTTTGCATTTAAAGATCTTCTTCTTTCTTCTGTATCTTCAAGAGTTAGTAAAATTTGTGAGATATTCAATTTAAACTTAGTAAATGTTTCAGAAAAAAGATTCATTAATTCAATTTGTCCTATAGAGGCTATGGCTTGACTTTTATCAAGTTTAATAGTTTTTTTATTAAAGTTCATTTTCTTACAACCAAGCGCTATAGCTCCTGAGCTTACAATGACAATTTTTTGATTTTTATTTTTTAATTTTTTAATATCGCTAGCAAAACTAGAAAGCCATTTTTTTCTTATTCTCTTGTTACTATCAACAAGAAGCGAAGAACCAATTTTAATAACAATTATTTTTGAATTTTTAAGATACATATGACAATAATTTTGCTTTAATCTTCGATACAGATTCTTTGTCTAAAGTTGTCATTGTCATTACCTCACAATTTTTGTCTTTAGAAAAATGATCAATAACATCTTTCACTGTATCTTCATCTATTAGATCTATTTTATTCAGCACTACAAGCTCTTTTTTTTCCAGTAATTTTGTGCTGTAATTCTTCAATTCATTTTTTACTTGTTCATAAGACTCATTTAAATCTAAATTGGTAATATCTATTAAATGTAATAGTGATTTACATCTTTCAATATGTTTTAAAAACTGAATTCCAAGACCAACACCCTCATGAGCCCCTTCTACTAGGCCAGGAATATCAGCTATAGTTATTTCTTTATCATCATAAGATGCTACACCTAAATTAGGATTAAGGGTTGTAAATCGATAATTTGCAATTTTAGGATTTGCATTTGTTATAACAGATAACAAACTTGATTTTCCAGCATTTGGTAATCCAATTATACCAATATCGGCTATAGTTTTTAATTGTAGCCAAATTGTAAACTCCTCACCGATAGTTCCTTTTGTAAATTTTCTAGGTGCTCTATTTGTTGAACTTTTAAATCTTGTATTTCCAAGTCCACCTTTACCTCCAATAGCAGAAACAAATTCTTCTCCTTTTTTATTAAAATCATATATTAGAGTTTTATTATCTTCCTCAAATACTTGAGTACCAAGAGGTACTTTTAGTATTAAATCATTTCCTCCTTTACCTGTACGATTTTGACCAGCTCCATTTTCTCCTCGTTGAGCTTTATGATGTTGTTGATATCTATAATCTATTAATGTGTTGAGATTTTCTTCTGCTTTTAAAATTATGGATCCACCCTTACCGCCGTCTCCACCATCAGGCCCACCGTATTCGACATATTTTTCTCTTCTGAAACTTGGCGAACCATCACCACCGTCTCCGGCTTTAATAAAAATTTTAACTTGATCTAGGAATTTCATAATACAACATCTATTAAAGTTGTACTATTAATTGGGTTTTACTGATACGAAAGTTCTATCTGCTTTAGATTTTTTAAATACAACTTTGCCTTTTACAACTGAAAAAATTGAATGATCTTTACCCATTCCTACATTTTCACCAGGAAAAATTTTAGTTCCTCTTTGTCTTACAATTATATTTCCAGGTATTACTGTTTCTCCACCGTACTTTTTAACACCAAGTCTTCGCCCAGCACTATCTCGTCCGTTTCTCGATGATCCACCTGCTTTTTTTGTTGCCATAATTTACCTAATTTATTTACTTGTAGCTTCAGTTTTTGGTTTAACTTCAGCCTCAACCTTTTTAGTTGGTTTAACTATTTTTTCTGCTTCAGATAAAACTTTACCATCTTTAGAAAAAATTTTATTAATTCTAATCATTGTATGTTCTTGTCTATGACCATTTTTTCTTCTTGAATTATGTCTTCTTCTTTTTTTGAAGATTAATATAGTTCTATCTTTACCATTTTTAATTAAATCAGCTTCTACTTTTGCACCTTCAACATTTGGAGAACCTATTTCTATAGTTCTATCATCTCCATATGCGAGTATCTCATTAAATTCTATTTTAGAATCAGGTTTTGAATCTGGTAATTTCTCAATTTTTAAAATTTCACCAGCTTTAACTTTGTACTGTTTTCCACCTGTTTTTATTACTGCGTAAGACATAGTATGAATTTATATTTAAGTTATCGCAATATAGTTCTAGCAAGTTTTTAGTCAAGTCGAATTAACTAAAAATTATCCTTTAAATCGCGCAATTTTGAGAAAGATTCTAGGTTTTTTGCTCTTAAAAATATGTTGCAATCTAATTCCTCTTTTATTGTAGTTGGGATTGTGGGGAGCCCATTAGAGGTCAATTTTTTTATTTGTTTAATTTTTTTTTGTAAATTTTGGTTATCAGGATCATTTTTTATACAAAATTTTGAATTGCTGAGAGTGTATTCATGACCACAATAAATTTTAGTTTCTTTAGGTAAAGATTTAATCTTATTAAGAGACTCATACATTTGTTCATAAGTTCCTTCAAATATCCTGCCACAACCAAGAGAAAAAAGAGTGTCCCCTGTAAAAGCTAACTTTTCTTGAAAAAAATTAAAACATATATGACCTGTGGTATGTCCTGGAACATGAATTATTATAGCTTTAAAATTATCTGCTTCCCATATTTGGTCATCTTCTAAAAAAATATCTATACCAGGAATTCTTTCTGAATCTTTTTTAAAACCAACTACAATAGAACCAAATTCTTTTTTTAAATCTTCATTACCACCAATATGATCAAAATGATGATGTGTGTTTAGAATATATTTTAAATTAATGTCTTTGTTTTTTAAATAATTTATAATTGGCTCAGCTTCACTTGGATCCACTACACAGGCAGATTTGTTGCTATCATCAATAATTACATAACTATAATTGTCTTTTAGACACGGTATGATTTCAACTCGCATATTATTTTTCTATTAAAAATATTCCTAGATCTGCAGATAAATTTTTAATTTCTAAGTTTCTTTCGTTTATTAATGACGCATTTAGTTTATTTAGTGCTATTGATTTAAAAATTTTTATATTACTAGATTTAACAAAATGAACAAAATCTTTAATGGTGCACATATGTAAGTTTGGTGTGTTGTACCATTCATCAGGCAATGTTTTGGTAATTGGCATTGTACCTTTAAACAGTAAGTGAAGTCTCACTTTCCAGTAACCAAAATTAGGAATTGTAATAATTGCTTTTTTACCAACTCTTAAAAGTTCATTTAAAACTAACTCAGGATTTAAAAAAGCTTGAAGTGTTTGGCTTAAAACAACATAATCAAATGACTTATCTGGAAATTGTTTTAAGTCTTTTTCAGCATTTCCTTCTATTACAGTTAAACCCTTAGCAATACACTCTTGAACCTTTTCTTTTGAGATCTCCAATCCTCTTATATTTGTATTTTTGTTATCTTTTAGAAATTTCATTAGAATTCCATCAGCGCAACCAACATCTAAAACTTTTTTGTCTTTTTCAATTAAATCAGCAATTACATTAAACTCATTTTTCATATTTAATTTTCTTCGTATGATTTATCCAAAAAGTTTTTAAGTGCATTTAAAAAATCTGGGACATCTAACAAGAACGAATCATGTCCTTTATCTGATTCTATCTCAACAAATCCCACATCAGCTCCGATAGAATTTAGAGCTATAACAATATCCTTATTTTCTTGAGTTGGATAAAGCCAATCCGAAGTAAAAGAAATTATAAAAAATTTAGCTTTTGTTAATTTAAATGCATCAGATAGATTCCCATTAAATTGTTTAGCCAGGTCAAAATAATCCATAGCTCTAGTTATATAAAGATAACTATTTGCATCAAATCTATCAACAAAGACTGAGCCTTGATATCTTAGATAGCTTTCAATCTGAAAGTCTGCATCAAAACCAAATTTTAAATCTTCTCTTTCCTGTAATTTTCTACCAAATTTTTCCTGCAAACCTTTTTTTGATAAATATGTAATATGTGCTGCCATTCTCGCAACAGCTAACCCTTTACCTGGATTTGAATTATTAGAACCATAATCTCCTTCTTTCCAATTGCTGTCAGCCATGATTGCTTGTCTTCCTAATTCATTAAAAGCTATATTTTGAGCTGAGTGACTTGAAGTCGTTGCAATCGGTATTACTGTTTTAGATTTATCTGGAAAGTTACTTATAAATTGTAAAACTTGCATTCCACCCATAGAGCCACCTGCCACAGAAAATAATTTATCAATCCCAAAATAGTCAAGTAGATTATACTGAGCGTTGACCATATCGTTAATAGTAATGACAGGAAAATTTGTTCCTTGAATGTTACCGTTTTCACTATCTAAATCACTAGGCCCATAGGAGCCCATACATCCTCCAATTACATTTGAACAAATAACAAAATATTTATTTGTATCTATAGCTTTACCCGGACCTACAGCATAACTCCACCAACCATCTTTTTTAGTCACAGGATTTGTACCAGATACATATTGATCACCTGTTAATGCATGAAATACTAATATTGCATTATCTTTATGTGAATTTAGAGAACCATAAGTTTCGTAGGCAATTGGAAAATCTTTAATTGTTTTTCCACAGTCTAACTTAAGTGGGTTTTTAACAATTAATGTTTTTAAATTCGTCTCAATATTCATAATAAAGATTTATTTGAATTGAGAGAAAAAAAACTATTTTAGCGGTTTTTTTTAAGCGCTCGCAATTCAGTTAAATCAGCGCATAAATTTTTTACTAGAACTTGATAATTATGTCAATTTTTTAAAATATACTCTTATTCTCTATAAAAATTTGTAATTTTATCTATAAAGAGCTCATAAAATAAAAAATGAGTACTCCAAAGTTTAAAAAATTTAATATTGAAGCTTATAAGCCTGGTAAGTCAAAAATAAGAAAACTAAAAAAAGTAATAAAATTATCAGCAAATGAGTCTGCCTTAGGCATGAGTCCTAGAGCTAAAAAATTAATATCAAGTAATAAATTTACTTTAGATAAATATCCAGATGGAAAATCTGAAAATTTAAAAGAAGCAATAGTTAAAGCTTATAAGTGCAATAAAGACAAAATTATTTGTGGAGCAGGATCAGATGAGGTTATCCAGATGATTTGTCAGTTATTTTTAAATCCAAAAGATGAGGTGGTGCTTCCAGAATTTAGTTTTTTAATGTACAGGATTTACTCAAAAATAGTTGGCGCAAAAGTTGTATTTGCTAAAGAAAAAAATTTCAAAATTTCAACTAAAGAAATCTTAAAAAAAATTACAAAAAAAACAAAGTTGGTCTTTATTGCTAATCCAAATAATCCAACAGGAACTTATTTGACAAAAAAAGAAGTCTTAGAATTACGAAAAAAGCTAAATAAAAAGATATTATTGGTAATAGACGATGCTTACGCTGAATATATGAAGAATTCTGACTATGTCTCAGGTTTAGATTTATTTAAAAATAAAGAAAATGTTTTCATTCTTAGAACTTTTTCAAAAATGTTTGGATTAGCTTCTTTAAGAGTAGGATGGGGATATGGTTCAAAAAAAATAATTAATGCTTTAAATATAATTAAACCACCTTTTAATATTAATGGAATTGCTCAACTAGCTGCAGCTGAGTCATTAAAGGATAAAAAATTTATCAATAGATCAATTAAGCACAATATATTATATGCAAAAAAGATTAAAAAATTTTTAGAGAACTATAAAATTTATTCCAATCCTGTTTCTGCAAATTTTTTGTTTCTTGATTTTGAAAAGTGTAAATATTCAGCAAAATATTTATATGAAAAATTAAAAAATAAAGGGATAATTTTAAGATCAACCCAAGATGGATATCATATTAATAATAAATTAAGATTAACTATTGGGTCTAAAGAAGAAAGTTTAAAGTTTATGAGCGCTGTAAAAGAGGTATTAAATTAATGAAAAATATT
Organism: Pelagibacteraceae bacterium AG-325-C10; assembly: GCA_003282975.1. Classification (GTDB taxonomy): domain Bacteria; phylum Pseudomonadota; class Alphaproteobacteria; order Pelagibacterales; family Pelagibacteraceae; genus Pelagibacter. The sequence goes on along the minus strand of QBYD01000010.1, from coordinate 527 downwards.
TTGATTATCGGGTGCGGATTATTAGGTTCTTCGTTATTAAGACGTATTCATAAAAAAAAATTAGCAAAAAAAATATTTGTTTATGAAAAATCGATATCAAATATTGCTAAAATGAAAAAATTGAAGTTACCTGGGGTAATTGTAAAAACATTAAAAGATGGAATAATTAATTCAGATCTTATAATTTTTTGCACTCCAATGAGTGAGTATCAAAGACTTATAATCAAAATTAATAAATTTATAAAACCCAATACATTAATTACAGATATTGGCTCCTCTAAAATTGAAACTACAAAAATTATTAAAAAGTATTTGAAGAAAGATTTGAATTGGATACAAAGTCACCCAATAGCTGGTTCTGAGGTAAGTGGTCCAGAACACGGCAAAGAAAATATTTTTGTCAATAAATGGTGTGTATTAATAAAAGATCAAAATACCAAAAAAATTCATTTAAATATTTTAAGTAAATTTTGGAAGAAAATTGGCTCAAAAGTGGTTGTGATGACACCAGAAAAACATGATAAAAT
>QBYD01000009.1 GCA_003282975.1 Pelagibacteraceae bacterium AG-325-C10 | reverse complement strand
GATCAAAGAGTAAATAATTTAAGAACTGTCATGGATAAAAATAATTTAGACATGGTTATTTTAACTTCAATGCATAATATTGCTTATTATACAGGTTTTATTTACTGCTCTTTTGGAAGACCTTATGGATGTGTTATCACTAAAAATAAAATTTCAACTATTTCAGCTAATATTGATGCAAGTCAACCTTGGAGAAGATCACACTGTGATAATGTAATTTATACAGATTGGAAAAGAGATAATTTTCTTAGAGCAATTGTGTCGATTATTGGTAGAGATGATCCACCTAAAAATATTGGACTTGAGAATGATCATGTAACACTAGATATGAGAGAAAAAATTGGATCTATTTTTACATTTTCAGTTTTTAGCGATGTCTCAAAAGAATTAATGCAATTAAGAATGATTAAATCTGATGAAGAAATTGAAATTATTAAAAATGGAGCTCGTATTGCTGACCTAGGTGGTGAGGAAATTGTTAAAAATATAAGAGAAGGTAATACAGAAATTGAAGTTGCAATTGCTGGACGTGATCGAATGGAAAGAGAAATTGTAAAAACTTATCCTGGCGCAGAATATATGGATACATGGGTTTGGTTTCAATCGGGGATTAATACAGATGGCGCACACAATCCAAAGACAAATAGAAAACTAACAAAAGGAGATATATTATCTCTAAATACTTTTCCAATGATTTCTGGATATTATACCGCGTTAGAAAGAACATTATTTCTAGATCATGCTGATGATGCTTCACTTAAAGCATGGGAAGCAAATGTAAAAGTTCATAAACGTGGGTTAGAACTTATTAAACCTGGTGTAAAATGTTCTGATATATGCCATGAACTGAATGAATTATTTGCTGAACTTGGTTATTTGCATTATCGAACTTTTGGGTATGGCCATTCTTTTGGAGTTCTTTCACATTTTTATGGAAGAGAGGCTGGATTAGAACTTAGAGAAGACATCGATACTGTTCTCGAAAAAAATATGGTCATTTCAATGGAGCCTATGATTATGATTCCCGAAGGAAATCCAGGGGCAGGTGGATATAGGGAGCATGATATTTTAGTTATTGGTGACGAAGGTGCTGAGAATATTACAAAATTTCCTTTCGGGCCTGAGAATAATATTATACAAAATTAAAATTATGAATGATCAGAAGACTATAGTTAATAGTTGGAATGAATGGGATCCGTTAAAACATGTAATTGTTGGTAGAGCGGATGGAACATGTATTCCAGCACCAGAACCAGCTCTGGATGCTAAGGTTCCAGAGGATAGTGATATGAGAGGTCAGTTTGGTCCTAGAACAAAAGATACTGTTGATAAAGCAAATCAACTTTTGGATAATTTCGCAAGCTTGCTTGAAAAAAAAGGAATTAAAGTAGATCGTCCAACACCAATAGATTTTAATCAAAAAACATCTACTCCAGATTGGGAAGCAGAAACTATGTTTGGATGTATGCCTCCAAGAGATGTTTTGCTTACTGTTGGAAATGAAATTTTAGAAGCAACTATGAGTTATCGTTGTAGATGGTTTGAATATCTTTGTTACCGACCCTTATTAAAAGATTATTATAACTCTGATCCAAATATGAGGCATGAGTCAGCTCCAAAACCAAGACTGACAGATGCTGATTATCGAAAAGATTATTTATCTGATAAGATTGGTATTCAAAAAAGGTTGCAATGGACTGAAGATAAGTTTTTTGTAACAACAGATGAAGAGCCGTTATTTGATGCCGCTGATGTTTTAAGATTTGGTAAAGACTTGGTCGTTCAACATGGTTTTACTACAAATCTAAAAGGTATTGATTGGTTAAAAAGACATTACAAAGATCATAGAGTTCATGCAGTTAACTTTCCAGGTGACCCTTATCCAATACATATTGATGCAACTTTCACTCCTATTAAAGAGGGATTAATTATTAACAATCCTCAAAGAAGACTGCCAAAAGAACAAAGAAAACTATTTGAAGATAATGGCTGGGAAATTATTGATAGTGCTCAACCCGCACATAATGAACCACCTCCCTTATGTTATTCATCTACATGGCTATCAATGAATGTGTTAGTTCTTGACCCAAAAACAGTTTGTGTTGAAAAGAGTGAAGTTTATCAAGCTGAACAATTAGACAAATTAGGTATGGAAGTAGTTCCTATAGAACTTAGAGATGCTTACGCATTTGGAGGTGGACTTCATTGTTGTACTGCAGATGTTTATCGAGAAGGTGATCTTAAAGATTATTTTCCAAAGCAATAGATATGGCAAAAATTAAAACTAAAAGAGAAAGAGTTAAATTTGCATCAGATAATGTTGCTGGTGCTTGTCCAGAAGTATTAGATGCAATTATCAAAGCAAATGAAGGAGACAGCACTCCTTATGGAAACGATCAAATTTCAACCGAACTTCAAGATAAATTTTCTGAAATTTTTGAAAAAGAAGTTATAGTTTTTCCTACTGCATCAGGAACTGCAGCTAATGCTTTAGCTTTATCAACGATGACGCCATCATTTGGTAATATTTATTGTCATAAGATGTCCCATATAAACACCGATGAATGTGGTGCTCCAGAATTCTATACTGGTGGTGGAAAACTTGTTACTCTTCAGGGTGTTAAAGGAAAAATAACTGCAGAAGAACTAGATGAAGCGATTACTGGAAAAGGAATTGTACACCATACTCAACCCTCATCAGTGAGTATTACACAAGTTTGTGAAACAGGAGAAGTTTATCAATTAGATGAAATTAAAAAAATATCAGATGTTACTCATAATCATAATTTAAATATGCATATGGATGGAGCACGGTTTGCTAATGCATTAGTGTCACTTGATGTAACACCAGCTGAAATGACTTGGAAGTCAGGTATTGATGTATTATCATTTGGAGCAACCAAAAATGGTTGTATAGCTGCAGAAGCTATAATTTTCTTTAAAAAAGATTTAGTTGGTAATGTTGCTTTTTTAATGAAAAGAGCAGGGCATTTATTATCTAAAATGCGTTTCGTCTCTGCTCAACTGGATGCATATATAACTAACGATGTGTGGCTTAAAAACGCCAAACATGCAAATAAAATGGGAAAAAGATTAAGCGAGGGGTTAAATACTCATTCTGATATAAATTTATCTTATCCAACTGAAGCCAATGAAATTTTTGCTACATTTCCTAGAAATAAAATCGATAATTTAAACTCTGAAGGCTATACAATTAATGAGGATGAATGGGATGGTAAAGCTGTGAGATTAGTAACTGCTTGGAATACTAACGACAATGATGTTGATGAATTTTTAGGTATACTTAATAATACTAACTAGGGTTTTGTTTTAAATATTCAATATAATCTACCACCTCATTAAATTTTTCATCGGGAATATCTTTATAACTTGCATTAAAATTATCTTTCACACATATCGCTACATGGGCGTAGGGGTTTCTTCCTTTAGGATGATTTGGGTGGTCGGGCAGCTGATCGCCCAAATAATCGCCAGCTTCCTGAATAATTTTCCAGAGTTTACTTGCGTTTTCTTTGTTCACACTGACCCATTTTTTGTTTCATCTCATTTGATACAAGTTTGATACAAGTTATAATGTAAAATTATTTAATAAGAATAATAATTTTTTATCAATTTTTTTAATCATTTAAACAAGAACTATATAAATAAGCAGCTGCATTACTTGTTTTTGCTTTTCCAGACCTAATTGCACATTTAAAAGCTTTACTTTTAAAAAAACCATCTGAATTAAGACACGTGGAATAAATATATGAGGCTGCATTTCTCGTATTTGCTTTTGATGAATATTTAGCACAACTTTCTCTATCATCAGCAACAACAAAGTTTACCAAAGAAAAAAAAAGAATTAGTACAGCCAAAAGATTTTTCATTTAATAATCTATTTCTACAATATTACCTGTTTCACCATTTTTAAAATAATCTGTAAGTCTATTTATCATATCATACTTTTCCATCTCTTCATCTCTCTCTTTGTATGCAATAAATTCTAAAGTTTGAGGATATAGAATTGAACTAATAGAAATATAATGTCCTCCAGCAAATTGACCAACTAGACCAGTGTATTCCAAATCTTCAAATATTTTTTTTATTTTTTCTTTATCTAAATTAAATTTTTTAATGACAGGTTTATTGTTTGGTTCTGTTAAAGCTAAATCGATTATCTCATTAATAATCTTTTCTTTTTTGTCATAATAATCAGTTACTCTTATGCCTTTAGTAAAATCACTAATCGATTGAAGACTATTTGAGTATTTTAAATATTCCTTCGTTATTCTTTTTATATTTTTTGATTTTTTAAAACTTCTAAATATTTCTTTAAACATTTAATGATATAAGATTACCAAATCCTAAACCATGAGTCTAATTGCATTTAAAATAGTTTTTTCATTTAAAATCCACCTCTCCAGTTATCTTTATCTTCGAACCGGTCTTTTTCTTTTTTAGAAGTAGGTCTAAATAAAAAATAAACTGCAAGGACGATAGTTAATAAAATAATAATAATCTCAAGTGTCATTTATAAACCTTTTACAGCTTATATTTTAATTTGGATAATTGGTAAAATATTCATCTGAAATTGGTGTCATTACAGCACTTTCAACAACAGCTCCTGCTTCTCTTCTTTTCTCAGCAAGTTCCTTATCATCTTTAAAAGCTTGAAGTGCTTCCATGTTTGGAAATTGCATAACCGTATGAAGTTTTGTTGGGTCATCTTTTTGTGTGCCCGCAAAAACAAATTTTATTCCATGCTCCTTTAATTTTTCATCCTGTGCATAGACCATCTCTTTCCATGTTTTAAATCCTTTAGTAATTGTAATTTCACCTTTGACTAGTATTCCCATGAAAAACTCCTTTTTTATATTTTAAAATTATTAACAAATTTAAGATTAACAAATCCTAAACCATGAGTCTATTTGCTTCAAGCAGACATGTGGAATGTCTAAGTGGGACAAAATTCAAGATGAATAAATATCTTTAATAATTATCATTAGGTTTGATGAAAAAAGATATTGTTAAATCCCACTTAAAGAAAAAAGCACTATCAAAGCTTGCTTTATCAATTAGCTTATTTATTGTGCTTTTAACCTCAACTGGATACATCTTTAATTCTAAAGGAGTAATTTTTCTATTTTATATTTCTTGTTTTGTATTTCTCTACAATTTAGTAATCCACTTCTTATTAGAAAAGTTTGATATTTAATCATGATTAAAACACTCATTAGGACAATTAATGACATTGTGTGCTTATAAAGTATCAAATAATCTCTCAAGGTGAGTAAAACAGGTATGGGCATAGACGGAGTAACTGAACCAATTTATTTTTTAATAACAGCAATTGGCTTTGTAATAGTAAGCTTTATTAATTATAGAAAAAATGGAAAAACCTTAGAAACGAAGTATCTTTCTGGTTTAGCTGTTTTCTTTATAGTTTGTTTTGTTATTTTAAATTTTTATTAATGTAAATCAATGCTAGTCAATTTTAGTAGTTTGATTTTAACAATTTTGTTTAGTTAAAATTAGAATGAACAAGCTATTAACATTTCTATTAATATTTATTAGTTATACAAATTTTGTAAAAGGAAATGAATTTTTTCAAGATATAACTTATCAAGTTTTAGATAACCAGCCTAGACTTAGTTATGGTGTTTCTGTAACAGATGCAAATAATGATGGAAAATTCGAATTTATTGTAACTGGCTTTGGATTCAATAATTTAGCTCTTGGATATAAAAAAGGAATTTTATTAAATACTATTGATCAAAATATTTTTTTAGATCAAAATCGCAAGACTATAGGAGTGGCTTCTTGCGATATAGATCAAGATGGTTTTGAGGAAATTTACTTTTTAAATACAGATACCTATAGCGGAGAAAAAAAATATTCAGATAGACTGATAGATTTTGTAGATAATAAATTTATAGATTTATTTGAACTAAGTATAAACAAGGAAAGTTTAAACTTAACTGCAGGAAGATCAGTTGTATGTGTTGATAGAAAAGGAGATGGAGCATATGGAATATATGTTGCTAATTATGGGGGTCCAACAAGATTTTATGAAAAAAAAGGAAATAAAATTTTAGATAAAGCTAAAGATCTTGGAATAGATAAAATCACCGGTGGAAGAGCAGTGGTATCAGGAAATATATTATCAGGACGATCAGATATATTTGCAGCAAATGAAAGAGGGAAAAATTTTTTATATTTGAATACAAACGGTAAGTATACAGAAATAGCTTCAGACTATTCTGTTGATGACCCATATGAAAATGGACGAGGCACGGCTTTAAGTGATTTATATTATAGAGGTAGATTAGATATATTAGCTTCAAATTGGCAAGGACCACATCGAGCGTATGCACTAAAAAATAATGAGTTTATCGATATTGCAAATAATAATTTTCAAACACCTTCAAGTATTAGAACTGTGATATCTGCAGACTTTGATAACGATGGTTTTGATGAGATTTTTATGAATAATATCGGTGAACCAAATAAATTATTTAAAATATTAGAAAATGGTAAATTTCAACAAATTCAAATTAATAACGCTTTAGAATATAATGGATTAGGGACAGGGGCAGCTGTTGCAGATATCGATAATGATGGCATACTAGAATTATTAATTTCCCATGGAGAGACAGGTTACCAACCATTAACTTTATATAAAGCAAATGTAGAAAAAAATAATTTTTTAAGAATTAAACCTTTAAATGTGTACGGTGCGCCAGCAAGAGGTGCAACTGTAACTCTTCAATCAAATTTAAGAACTCACGCAAAAACAATAGATGCAGGCTCTGGTTACTTGTGTCAAATGGAGCCAGTGGCACATTATGGAATTAGACCAAATGAAAAAGACATTAATATCAAGATAACATGGACTAATGGAAATTCTGAGATGTATAAAATTAAAAATCTTAACGAGACAATAGAAATTAAACAAAAGGATAAATAATTATGAAAAAAAATCTAATTTTTTTATCAAGTATTTTTATTATTATGTTTAATAGCTTATTGGCCCAAGCTGAGGAAAAAAATTACTATTTAGAACTAGTGAGTGAATGGAATAATATATTTCCTGACCAAAATAGAAATGCAGCTGGACCGAAATTTTTTAAACATATAATTAGCAAAGATATTACTTACAAAGACTTTGTAGAATTTAATAAACTTTATTGTGCCGTATCAGGATCATTAATTGATCCTAATGCAGAACCAGAAAATGTATATTTAAAAGAAGTAGAAACAAAAAAAACAATTTGTGGAGATTATTATAGATGTTGCATACCTTGCTCATGTGACGTGATGAAATATGCTGAAGTCAAAAAGATGAAACATAAATTTAAAGATATTGAAAAAGAATTTTACGTTTTAACTATTAAAAACCCTTGTGGAAAAAAAGATTTCCCTGAAAGAGTTAATAGAAATTATTTTTGTGATGGAGAAAATTTATCTAAAGATCAAATTATAGAAATAGATAACAGACTAGTAATTGGATTATTCCATGAAGGCAAGCCGTGTAATAATACTGAAATTGCAAAAATAGATAGCCATCAAGTGACAGGTGAATTTTGTGAATTTAGAAATAATACCCCCTTGGACCAACTACGAAGTGGTATGGGGGATATTTTCATAAAATTGGCTCGATAACCAACAACAAGATAAAATTTTATGAATAAAATACTTTGGTTTAGAGATAATTTACCCGGTGTGGTATTTAGTATACTTTATAATTTTATCTGTGAAGAATATCCATGTATTAAAATATGAAAAAAATCTTAATCTCAATAATTGTATTACTCAGTTTTAATTCAATTGCAATAAGCAAGGAAACAACTTTCACAAATGAGATATTTAAAAAATCTCAACTAGATGGAAAAACAGTAGTTATACACTCATGGAACAAAACTTGTATAACTTGCGCTGAACAAGTTAAGATTTTAGAACAAGCCAAAAAGGATTTTAAAGACACTATATTTTTGAGCTTTGAACAAACAAAAGATAAAAAAATTTCTAAATTTTTAGATATTGCTTATTGGACAACAATAGTTGTGTATAAGAACAACAAAGAAATATCACGTACTATTGGTCAGACAAATAAAGAAGAGATTTATACCCAAATTAAATCTCAATGAGATTAATAATTTAATAGATTTTATTTTCTTCTACTACAGTTTCGTCTATTGGTTTGATAGGCTCTTCAATTGGTTCTGTTATAGGGTTAAGTTCCATACCTATAGGTGTAATAGTCTGTGGCATTGGAGTAAATTGAGAGTCTGGGTTGTCCTGTGTATCTCTGATTCTCATTCTGTAAATACCAAATGCACCTATAAGACCGTGAAAAAAAATTAAAAAAACAAAATAACCGTTTGGTCCTATTATATTCATTAATAAAGAACATAAAAAAGGTCCACTAATAGCCCCTAAACCAAATGCAAATTGTAATCCTGCTCCAGCTGCAACAAATTTATCTTTGGTTATATAATCATTTGTATGTGCAAAAATTATTGCAAACATTGGCAAACTTGCAAATGCAAAAAGAATAATTGAAATATAAAACCAAAATTTACTAGATCCTAAAACACCATCAAAAAACATACTTCCACTTGCAATAATTGAACAAAGTCCAAAAAAAGATGCAGCAAAAGTAGTATAAATTATAACACGTCTTCTATCAAAACTATCAGAAAACTTTCCTATAGGCCATTGAGATAAAGCACCCGAGATTGCAACTAAAAAAGTTACAATTGAAATTTCTAAAATTGAAAAATTCATTGAGGCCGCATACACCGCCAGAAGAGAAAATAATGCTGATTGAGCTGTACCATAAAAAAGAGATCCAACCATTCCCAGTGGGGATACTTTATAAAGTTCTTTTAAACTCATTCCTGTAATTTTTTTAAATGTAGGTGCTTTTTTTTTCGTCAACAATATTGGAATTAAAGCTAAAGACATGAATAAAGAAATAAGAATGAAGGGTTGAAAATTTAATGGTGAACTAAAATTTAAAAAAAACATACCAATAGCCATCGATCCATAAAGAACAATCATATAAATTGATAAAACACTTCCTCTATTTTTATTTGAAGATCTGTCATTTAACCAACTTTCTGCAATTGTATATATAGAAACCATACTAATACCTGTGATCACTCTAAGGACAAACCAAGTAAAAGGATTAATTAAGATTGAGTGCATTAAGACAACTATCGATGCAATGGATGCAAAAGCTGCAAATACTCTAATATGACCTACTCTAGAAATTAATCCAGTTATAGTCTTTGCCCCTATGAAATATCCAACATAATAACCTGACAACATAAATCCTGTTGCCGTCAAACTAAATTCTTCTTTAACAGCTCTAACACCTAAAAGTGAACCCTGGTAACCGTGAGCTAACATAATTAATCCCATTCCAAGAAAAAGTGCCCAAGAGTTTTTTAATATTTTTTGCATAAATTCAGCTCTATTTAGTTCGATCTATTCGTGAATCAAGTCTTTATTGTGACAATCGCTTAGTTTTTTTTAAGCTTCAAAAATGAGTGAATGGCTATAGTCAGGATGATGACAACTCCACCTTGGATTGTCTCGATACTTGGCTGCTCATTAATAACTAGCCATACCCAAAAAGGACCTATGATTGTTTCTAGTAAAAAGAAAAGGTTAACCTCTTCAGCTGGTATAAATCTTGGTGCAATTGTTACTAAAACAAAAGGGATAGCTACACACATCACGCACATTAAAGGAACAAATATCAAGTCTGTTTCAACAAGAGCAAAAGTATCTACAAAAAAGAAAGCAAAAATTGCTACACATAGTTTTCCTATTACAGCAGATGGCACAAGATCTCTATTTTTGGCATATCTAGCGATGACAGCGTTACAAGCAAGACCAAAAGCGGTAATTATACCAAATAAATCACCATAAAAATTACCCATTTCAATTGAGTCGTGGAAAATATAGGTAACTGCAATTAGAGTAATAATAATAGCTACCCAAGTTTTACGGTCTGGAACTTCCTTTAAAAATATACTACCTAATATAGCAGACAACATAGGTGCCATTGCTATCATTACGAGCGTATTAGCAACGTTAGTATTTTGAATAGAAATTATAAATGTAATATTACAAATAGAAAAGCTGATAACGTAAAAAATACCAGGATAACCTATGTTTATTAATGCTTTAAAGAAATTATTTTTATAAAAAAATATAAGTCCAATTAGCACAACGACAAAAGGTATAGCTCCTCTATAAAAAAGCATTCCCCAAGTTTCAATATTAGAAAGTCTAATTAAAATTGAGTCAGGAGTAATTAACATTACTGCGATAAATGCTAATAAAGACCCTTTATGTTGTGATGAGAGATGGTTCAAGCTTTTAACTCTTTCCAAAAGATTTTAGCAAGATTAATTCCCGATAAATCAAATAATGTTTTCAATCCGGTGGGTGAAGTTACATTGATATCGCCATTAAGTTTTTGGTCAATAAAATCAATTCCAGCAAAATAAATATTTTCTTTTTTTAAATCTTTTGCAATTAATTTTGATATTTTATTTTCTAATTTAGTTAATTTAATATTTATTGGTTTAGCACCTTTACTCATATTACTTAAGAAAGATCCTTTTTTTGGAACTCGTGATATAGCACCACATACTTTTCCATTAATTAAAAACACTCTCTTATCGCCTTTACTAATTTTTGGTAAATATTTTTGACACATAATATGATCATGTTGCTTAATAAATTTTTGAATAAGTTTAAGATTAAATCTATTTAACAAGTGAATATCGTTACCGCTAAAACTATGTATTGGTTTTAAAATTACTTTTTTGTGTTTTTTAAAAAATATTTTAATTTCATCAATATTTTGAGTGAATATAGTACTAGGCATAAATTCTTGATACTTTACTGAATAAAGTTTTTCAGAAACATTTCTAATTGATGTTGGATTATTAATAATTCTAACTTTATTTTTGATAGTATCTAAAATGTAGGTAGCTGAAATATATTCAAGATTAAATGGAGGATCCTGTCTAATTAGAATATATTTACAAAGAGCAAGGTTTAAACTTTTTTTTTTAAGAATTTTAAAAAATTTTTTGTTACTGTAGTCAAATTCAATAAAAAAACCTTTAGCTATTACTTTTGAGTTAATTACAGATAGATTTTTAGGGTCGTAATAAAATATTTTATATTTTTTATTTTGAATTTCGTTAGCTAAGAAAACGCTAGTATCCGTAACGGGGTTTAACTTTGAGGGGTGATTTCCTTGTACAGCTACAATTTTATTCATCATATAATTCACTTAAATCTTCATTATTCGAAAATTTATTAATCATATGATCTGCATTAGTAGTCTTCTTATCAATTACTTTTTGTAAATGATTTAAGAATAATGCTTCATTTTTTCCACTTTTGTTAAGTACGTCTCTCTCATTTAATCCTTTTCTAGATAAATCTAATAGTGTTGAAGCCCAATAAAAAAGATCTTTACCCATTAGTTGAGTATTGAAACCTTTTTTTGGAGCTTCTAGATAAGCGTTGATGATTTTGTCTTTATCCCAGTTAGAAATTATTTCATACACTTCATCTAAATTGCCATATAGCATTCCTACATTAAAAGCAGGACCGGCGCATAGACAATCCCAGCCACAAGTATCCATAGATCTGAGTTCTATATACTTTTTTAATCTATTTTCTGTAAAAATAGTACTTAAGTGAGTGGTCAAGTCACTTTCTGTAGGTAATCTATTTTCTATTTCACTAATTTTTCCATCCATAAAATCTTTAAAAGTATATTTTAGACCTGAAATGTAGGTGCCCTTATCTTGAATAAATAAAATTGGAAAATTAATTATAAATTCAGCATATTTTTCAAAGTTTAATTCTTCAAAAAATAATTTTGGCAGCCCACCCCTAGAAGTATTTTGCCATACTTTAGATCGGTAGGATAAATAGCCACTATTTTTTTTTTCAACTATTGATGAGTTCGCAAATAAAGCAATTGAGATAGGGACAATAGAATTTACAATTTTAAATTTTTTTATAAAATCCTCTTCTGAATTGTAGTCAATATTCAACTGTGTACCGCAGGTTCGATACATCATATCTAAACTCAGTTCTCCTCCTAATGGCATATCTTTAGTCATTAATTCATACCTTTGTTTTGGATTATTTGGAGTTTCCTCTAATTTTGATATTGGATCAAATCCAGCACTTACGATTTTGATATCTAATTTTTTGGTAACTTGCTTTAATTCAAATAAATAATCATGTGACTCAGCACATGCTTCATGAAGTGTAATAAGTTTGTCACCAGATAACTCTATCTGATTGCCAGGCTCAAGGGTAATATTTTTACCACCTTTGTTTAACCCTATAATATTTCCTTTTTCCAAAATTGGATTCCAACCAAATTCTAATAAAGAGGAAAACATCTCTTTAATTTTCGAGTAATCAACTCTCCTATTATCCTGATTATTGAAAAGAAACTTTTCATGTTCAATTCCTATTCTAAAATTTTTAGTATTTTTAATACCAGATTTAAAATACTCAATAATATGTTCTTTTGAATTAATCATTAATTAGAATTTAAAGTTAAACAAAATAATAGGGTTTTCTTGAGAAAATATTTCTAACCATTGGAGAAAAATCATCTAAAGTCATACTTTTATACTCTGGATCGAATGAAGCTTGGTCATAGTTTTCACAAAAATAAACTGTTGCTTCATAATATTTATGGTCTTTGAATTTATCTCTAGCATTTCTATCTCCACCTAAGTGGTGTGCACTGTAAAAGGTTTGAAAAAGTCCATGATGTTTTATTATCCAATATGTCTTTTCAGATACATAAGGTCTAAGGATTGAAGCAGCATATTGAGAATGGTTCATTGGCGCTAAGTCATCACCTATATCGTGCAATAATGTAGCAACCACCATCTCTTCATTTTCTCCATTTTTATAAGCTCTGGTAGCAGCCTGCAAAGAGTGTTCAAGTCTTGTAATCTTGTAACCCTCTAGGGTCGATGTTTGAGCAGATAAATATTTTAAAATTCGTTCTGCAGTTTGTCTTTCATAATTTTTTTCATATTTTTCTAATAGCTGATAATCCTCTTTAGTACCATTTTTCATCTCTGTAAAATTTACTTTTTTCATTTTTAGTTATTAGATGCTGTGCTTAATAAAGATAATTGAGTAACCTTATTATCTCCAAGTTCATCAATCGGTTTGACTGGATAATCACCTGTAAAATAATGATCTGTAAGCTGGGGATAAGTTTCATTTCGTTTGTCAAAACCAACCGCTTTATATAATCCATCTAAAGATAAAAATTTTAAAGATTTTGCACCAATATATTCACAAATTTCATCGTTAGTTTTATTAGCAGCTAAAAGTTCTTTTTTAGTTGGAGTATCTACTCCATAAAAGTCAGGGTATCTTATTTCAGGACAAGCAATTTTAACATGTACTTCTTTTGCACCAGCATCATATAACATTTTAACTATTTTATGTGATGTTGTTCCTCTAACTAAAGAGTCGTCAATCAATATAATTTTTTTATCTTTAATAGTTGTTTGGTTAGCATTTAATTTTAACTTAACTCCTAGGCTTCGAATTTGTTGACTTGGTTCAATAAAAGTTCTTCCGACATAATGATTTCTAATTAAACCGTGCTCGTAATTAATTTTTAAATGTTGAGCAAAACCAAGCGCAGCTGCATTTCCACTATCTGGAACAGGTACCACTATATCTGCCTTTACATCATTTTCTTTAGCAAGTTCTATACCTATATTCTTTCTATGTTCATAAGCAGTTTTACCATCAAGTATACTGTCTGGTCTTGCAAAATAAATATATTCAAATACACAAGGTCTAACTTTTTTAGGAGGGAAGGGCTTGATGCTCTTAAGTTCATCATTTTCAATTAAAACTATCTCTCCGTTCTCAACATATCTTACAAATTTTGCTCCAATTATATCTAATGCACATGTCTCTGAAGCCAAGACATAACTTTTACCCAATCTTCCAATTACAAGAGGTCTTATTCCATAAGGGTCTCTAACACCAATTAAAGAATTTTGAGTTAGCATTACTAATGCATAACCTCCTTGAATTTGAAATATAGCATCAACAACCTTATCAATTGTTTTAGGTCTTTTTGATTTTGCAATTAATTGAACAATTGTTTCAGTATCTGAAGTTGTGTAAAAAATAGCACCATCTTCTACTAATTTACTTCTTAAAGATATGGAGTTAGTCAAATTCCCATTGTGTGCAACACCAATTCCACCTGCATTAGTATCTGCAAAGAAAGGTTGAATATTTCTTAAAGTATTCTCTCCAGTTGTACTGTATCTATTATGTCCAATTGCGTAATTTCCTTTAAGATTTTTAAGTACTTTTTCTTTATTAAAATTATCTCCAACTAATCCAAATCTTTTTTCAGAATGGTATTTTTTACCATCAAATGTAACAATTCCACAACCTTCTTGTCCACGATGTTGTAAAGCATGAAGCCCAAGCGCTGTTAAAGCAGAAGCATCTGTTGCGTTACTTACACCAAAAACACCACATTCTTCTTTAAGTTTTGGATCAAAGTTCTTTAATTTTTTCTTTAGAATCTTGATATGTTTTTTCATTTGGAAATTCTTTTATGAGATAATTACTACCTTTTTCAAGGTATGGAAAGATGTATGATTGGTCATTATTTAATGGCCATTTATCATAGTTGTAGACAATATGAATCCCTGAAAAAATACAAACTGCAATTATATAAGCTTTAATAAATCCAAAAAAGAATCCAAATGTCTTATCCAGACTACCTATACCAGTATAACTAACAGCTTTACTTATTCCTTTATTTATCAGCAAAACAACAAATATAACGATTATAAATATTGTAATACCTAGCCCAATATCGAGAACATATTCGCTATCTATAATATCTTTAAAGTAGGGTTTTACTTTTGGGAACATTATTAATGTAATGACATAGGCTAAAATCCATTTAGCCATTGAAAGAATACTTAATACAAATCCTTTTCTATAACACTGTATTAGTGATAAAATTGTTACCATAAGATATAAAAAATCAATAATTGATATATCACTAAAAAATTCCTTTAAGGTATCTAGCACTTAGATTATCTCCCAAAAGGTTTAATAATCAAAATTAATGAAGGCAATAATGTTAAAACAGATATCATCGCTAATAACATTGCAAGTCCTGTAAACATCCCAAAATATATTGTTGGTATGAATTTAGATAATACTAAAATTGAAAAACCAAAGACAATTGTGATTGATGTATTTAAAATCGCTACACCAACAGTTGAATGACAAACTTTCAATGTTTTGTTGTAATCTTTAATTTTTGTAAATTCTTCTTTAAATCTATAGATATAATGAATACTATTATCTACCGCAATTCCGATAGTAATGGCAGCTATTGTTATTGTCATCATATCTAATGGAATTCCAAGAAGACCAATAATTCCCAAAATAAAAAATGCAGCAATAAAATTTGGAACCACCCCTATTAAAGACAATTTTATATTTCTAAATAAAATAATAAACATAGATAATATCCCAATCATTACTAATCCTAAAGTTAAAATCTGAGACTTGAACAAACTTTGTAATAAATTATTAAACAAAATTAAAACACCTGCTAATTTGAATTCTTCTTCATTTAATCCAATTTTATTTTTGAGATCAAAATTAATTTTATTAATCAGATCATTTCTTCTCAAATTTTCTTGAGAGTCTATAATTCTTAGATTTATTCGAGCTTCATTATTTTCAATTGAAATATATGGATCTATAATTTCTGTTTTAATACTCTCTGGAATTTTAGAATAGAGCACTCCCATTTCTAACGTACCTAGTGGTTTATTATTATTTAACTGTGTAGCAACATCTATAATAGAGGAAAAAGATAAAACCTTGCCTACTTGAGGAAGACCATCTAAATAGTTATGAACTGAAGCAATTTTGTCAATTTTATCTCTAGTGAACCAATATTTTTCATCATTTGAATCTTCCTCATCACCCCAGTCCTCAAATTCATCATCTCCACTAGATTTTTCTTCATTTTCTTTGTCTTTAGAGGGAAATTTTAAAATAACTTCTAATGGTGTTGTGCCACCTAGTTGTTCATCAATAAGTTTCATACCTTTGTAAATTTCCGTATTTTTATTAAAATAATTTATAAAACTATTCTCTACCTCGAGTTTACTAATACCAATGATGCTCAAAATTATAACAATACCTGTTAGTCCAAAAATTATATTCTTATTATTAATTGAAATCATTCCTAAAAAAGAAGTAATTTTTGAGTTTTGTTCTTTTTTGATAGACATATTTTCAGTTGGCACAAAACTTAAAAGTGTAGGTAGTAAAGTGAATGTTATGATAAAAGATGTAATTAAACCAAAAGTCATCATCCATCCAAAATCAATAATTGGCTTTATTTCACTAAAGATTAAAGACAAAAAAGCAAATACAGTTGTAAAGACTGTATAAATTATAGGCCAAAACATTTTCTTGGTTGTTAAAGAGATTATTTCATAATTACTTTTCTTCGGATGATCCTTTCTTAATTGAAGGTATCGAGTACTCATATGAATATTCATTGCCATTGTTAATATCAGCATTAATGCAATAAAGTTTGATGATATAACAGTTACTTTCCAGCCAAGAATTCCAAGTAATCCCATCATTATTATTACTGAAAATAAACAGCTACTAATTGGAACAATTATCCATATTAATTTTCTAAAGATAAACCACAACGTGGTAATAATGAATAAAAGAACTCCCAATCCAAATACTATGATATCACTTTTGATAAAAGTCATCATATCATCAGCGATCATTGGAATTCCTCCAAGATATATTTTTCCTACATCACCATAACTTTGAATAACCTGTCTTATTTCTAAAATATTTTTATGATTTTGTTTTTTAATTTGATCTTTATATTCTTCTGTTTCTTCTCTAGATAAATTCTCAATATTATCTAATATTTTACTTGCCTTAATGTTTACAATTATCCCACTGGTGTTACCATTTTCGCTAATCACAAAATTTCTAAATACTGGACTATTTAAAATTTCATTAAATCCTCTGTCTCTATCTACATCTTCATCTTTCAAAGTTTTAAAACTCTGCAAACGTTCTTGAAGGGGTGCATCGGAGTTGTTTAAAAGTGGAATATCTAAAAGAGTTATAACGCTATGAACCCAATCTAAGCTTTGAATTTTATACTTTAAACTAAGAAGATTATTAATTGAATTATTCGATACCATTTTCTCATTAGGCGTATAAGTTAGAATTAAAAAGTCTTTAGACCCATATCTTTCAGTTATTTCTTTTAAATAAGCTAAGTCAGGATCGCCTTCGATGAGTAAAGTCTCTGATGAAGCATCAAGTCTAAAATCCTTTGAATAATAACCAAAACTTAAAATTGCTATTATTAAAAAAGTAAATATTGCTCTTGGATTTTTTAAAATTGAATTTTGATATAAATGAGCAAACATTTACTCTTTTATATTGGAAATTAATTAGTTTGAGTATCCTTAAATTTGGTAAATCTTTCCTCAAATTCTAGAGTTACATTGCCAATTGGTCCATGTCTTTGTTTTCCAATTATGATTTGTGCTAGATGTGCAACTTCATTCATTTTTGCTTGCCATTCTGCATGTTCAACAGTTGCCTCTCTTGGTTCTTTTCTTTGCAAATAATATCCTTCTCTATATACAAACATCACAACATCAGCATCTTGCTCAATAGAACCAGACTCTCTTAAGTCAGCTAACTGAGGTTTATGATCATCTCTTTGCTCAACTTGCCTTGACAATTGTGATAGGGCTACAACTGGTACAGATAATTCTTTAGCAATTGCCTTAAGTCCTTGAGTGATTTGTGAAATTTCTTGAACTCTACCATCTTTATTATAAGTAGTGCCTCTCATTAATTGAATATAATCAACCACAATCATATCAAGGCCAAATAATCTTTTTATACGTCTTGCTCTATTGCTCATTGCAGCAATACTAATTGCAGGTGTCTCATCAATATATAATGGAAGTTCTGCAATATTTTTTGATGTTTCCAAAAATTTATCAAATTGTTCATCAGAAATTCTCCCTCGTCTAATATCATTTGAACTAATTCTTGCTTGTTCAGAAATAATTCTAGTTGATAATTGTTCTGATGACATTTCTAGAGAAAAAAAAGCTATAGAAGATTTTTTTCCATTATTTTGTAATTTTTGAGCTGCATTAAATGCGATATTTGTTGCAAGAGATGTTTTACCCATTGAAGGTCGTCCAGCAATAATAATCAAATCTGATTGATGTAATCCTCCAAGTTTGTCATCTAAATCTCTAAGACCAGTTGGTACACCAACTATACCTTCCTCATTTTTATAAGCTGCTGAAGCCATTTCAATTGTTTGTTTCATTGCTTCATCAAACTTTATTAGAGAGGAATTAAAAGAGCCTTTCTCAGCTAAGTCAAATAATAATCTTTCAGAGTTTTCAATTATATTTTGACCATTGGTATCAAGCTCATTTAATTTAGCACTATCAATTGTTTGTTCTGAAATTTTAATTAATTCACGTCTTACAAACATATCATAAATGATTTTTGAATACTCTATTGCCTGGCGAACAGACGTAGAAAATTTTGTAATTTTAACTAAATATTCAGGAACATTTAAATCATCTTTTTCATCTTCAAAATAATTTTTAAGTGTGATTGGATTTGCAAGCATGCCTTTATAAATTAGGCTTTCAATTGCTTCATAAATTTTTTGATGCATAGGGTCATAAAAATTAATATTTGAAATTATGGTGCTAATTTCATCAAATATATCATTGCTTACTAAAATAGAGCCTATGACAGCTTGTTCAGCTTCGATATTATTTGGTAGTTCTTTAAACTGATCTTTTACGATGCTTAAGTTATTTTCCATTTAGAATAATTTACAGAATTATTTTCTAAATAAAATTATTAATAATGGCTGGGGAAAAAAATGTATAATTATTGAATTGTGTCAGCAGAAGAAACACTAATAGTTATCTCTGCATCAACTTCAGAGTGTAAAGAAATTTTAACTTTAAATTTACCTAGTGATTTAATTTCTTCAACTGGTTGTATCATAGATGGCTTAATGTCTATTTTATTTTCCTCTTGAATCAGTTTTGCTATTTCAGTCGGTTTAACTGAACCATATAATTCATTATTTTCAGTGCTTAATTTTTTTACAGAATATTCTTTAGCATTAATTTGTTCAGAAATTTGAATAGCTTCTTTTTTCTTTTCATTATCTTTTTTAGATAGATCAGTTTTAATTTTTTCAACTTCCAAAATGTTTTCTTTTGATGCGTATAGTGCTTTTTTATTAGCTATTAAATAATTTCTTGCATAGCCTCTCTTGACATCTATTACTTCTCCAATAGAACCAACTCTTTTCACATTTTCTAATAAAATTACTTTCATTTTATAATAACGCTAAATTTCTAGCTCTTTTTATTGAAAGAGATAACTCTCTTTGTTTTTTTTGAGAAACGTTTGTAATTCTTGAAGGTAAAATTTTACCATTTTCAGACATGTATTTTTTTAAAAGTCTTACGTTTTTGTAATCAACTGCAGGTGCATCTTTGGTTGAAAGTGGACAAGTTTTTTTAAATTTATATTTATTAGGCTGAAAGATACTTAACTTTGCAAAGTTACTTTGTTTACCTTTCTTGTTTCCACTTTGTCGCTTAGGCATAATCAGTTTTTATAACTTTCTTTTTTGTCATCAACTTCTCTTTTAGCAAAATAATTTGTTTCTAAATCGAATTTTTTAACTTTAACTGTTAGATATCTAAGTAATTTTTTATCTATAGCCTCATTTTTTTCTAATTCATCTATTACAATTCCTTTACCTTTAATCTTAAAGTGAATGTAGCTTCCTTTTTTATTTTTTTTAATTAAGTACGATAAATTAAGCAGTCCCCAATTTTCGGTTTTAACAATCTCACCTTCATTTTTTTCAACAATTTTAGAATACTTTTCAGTTAATTGCTTAATTTCACTCGGCGATGTATCTTGCCTAGCTATAATAGTATGTTCGTATAAATTCATTTAAGTTCTTTAATAAAAAGTGAGGATATACTATTATA
Source organism: Pelagibacteraceae bacterium AG-325-C10 (assembly GCA_003282975.1). Classification (GTDB taxonomy): domain Bacteria; phylum Pseudomonadota; class Alphaproteobacteria; order Pelagibacterales; family Pelagibacteraceae; genus Pelagibacter. Next base: position 28,069 of record QBYD01000009.1, on the reverse strand, counting down.
AATGTTCAATTACAATAGTTAAAAAGGCAAAATAAATAGTTTTTTTTATATGTTTTCAGTAATTTTTCCTGGTCAAGGTTCTCAAATTGTTGGTATGGGAAAGGAATTTTATGACAAGTTTGATCTTGTTAAAAATCTATTTAAAGAAGCCGACGAAAGCCTTAATTATCCTTTATCAAAAATTATATTAGATGGTCCCAAAGAAGAATTGGATTTAACAGCTAATACTCAACCTGCAATTTTTTTAATTAGTTATGCAATTTTTGATGTTGTTAAAAAAGAGTTTAATATTAATTTAAGTAAGGCAAAATATTTTGCAGGTCATTCATTAGGAGAATATTCAGCTTTATCTTGTGGAGGATACTTGCCTTTTTCTGAAACCTTAAAAATATTAAGAATAAGAGGAGACGCAATGCAAAACTCAGTTCCAAAAGGAGAGGGAGGAATGGTTGCGGTTTTAGGTTCTACAGTCGAGATTATCGAACAAGTTTTAGAAGAAAATGATCAAAATTTTAAAGCACAAATAGCAAATGATAATTCTGAAGGACAAATTGTTCTAAGTGGTCAGATCAAAGATTTGGATAAACTAATTATAGTTCTAAAAGAAAAATCAATTAAAAATATTAAGCTACCTGTAAGTGCTCCATTTCATTGCAGTTTAATGAATAAAGCAACTCAAGTGATGAGTACAGAGTTAAACAAATTAAATTTCTTACAATCAGAAATAAAATTAATTTCAAATGTTACTGCCGAAGAAATATCAAATACAAATGAACTGAAGGAACTACTTATCAAACAAATTGAAAACAGAGTTAGATGGAGAGAAAGTGTGATAAATATGATTAATAATAATGTAAATCATTTTATTGAAATTGGCCCAGGAAAAGTTTTGTCTGGATTAGTAAAAAGAATTAACAAAGAAGTAAAAATAAGTACTATAAATAATCAAAGTGATATTGAAAGTTTAGAAATATGAGTAATTTAGAAAATAAGAATATTATAGTAACTGGTGCGTCAGGCGGAATAGGAAATGCTATAATTAAAAAATTAAATGAAACAGGAGCAAATATTTTAGCATCTGGAACTAGAATTGAAAAACTAGAAGAGCTTAAAAAAAAATACGAAAAAATTAAAATATTAAAATTTGATTTTTCTCAAAGTGAAAAAATTGAAGAATTTATTGAAAATGCTACCAATGAATTAGGTGGAAGTTTAGATGGGATAATTAATAATGCTGGGATTACACAGGATAATTTGGCAATAAGGATGAGTTTAGAAGAGTGGCAAAAAGTTATAAATATTAATTTAACCTCAACATTTTTATTAAGTAAGTTTGCAATTAAAAAAATGCTTAAAAATAAATCTGGAAAAATTGTTAATATCACTTCCGTAGTAGGTCATACTGGCAATTTAGGGCAGGCAAATTATACCGCATCTAAAGCTGGTATTGTTGCAATGTCAAAAAGTTTAGCAATTGAATATGCGAAAAAAAATATAAACATAAATTGTATTTCTCCAGGATTTATTAAAACTGCTATGACAGATAAAATTGATGAAAAATTTAAAGAAATTATTATATCAAAAATTCCATCTGCTAGACTAGGTGAACCAGGTGATATTGCAGATGCAGTTCTTTTTTTAAGCTCAGACCAGTCCAATTATATAAATGGAGAGACAATACATGTAAATGGAGGCATGTATATGGCTTGACAAAATAGCTTTTTAAACTAATAAGAATTTAAAACTAAAAAAGGATCAATATGTCAGAAGATGTTTCAAGCAAGGTAAAAAAAATTGTAGCAGATCACTTAGGTATCGATGAAGCAAAAGTAACTGAGGAGTCTAGTTTTATAGATGACCTAGGAGCTGATAGTTTAGATACAGTTGAATTAGTGATGGCTTTTGAGGAAGAGTTTGGATCAGAAATTTCAGATAGCGAAGCAGAGAAAATTTTAACTGTAGGTGATGCAGTTAAGTTTATCGAAGGAAAAGCTAACTAATAATTTTAATGCCCTTAGAAAAACATGGGGTAATGATAATTTTATCTTCTCCATCAGGCGCAGGCAAAACCACTCTGGTCAAGATGTTATGTAGTCTTGATAATTTTGAAATCTCAGTTTCTCACACCACACGACAACCAAGGCCCAATGAAACATCTAATAAAGATTATTTTTTTATTGATGAAAATGAATTTGAAAGACTAATCAAAAATGAGGAATTTCTTGAATATGCAAAAGTATTCAACAATCTTTATGGCACTTCAAGAACACCTGTAATTGATAAATTAGATAAAGGTAAAAACGTTTTATTTGATATTGATTGGCAAGGAGCTGACCAAATTAAAAATAAAAAACTAGATTACAAACTAATAACTTTTTTTATTCTTCCTCCAAGTAAAGATGAACTATTTGAAAGACTTTCAAATCGAGACATGAAAGATAAACTAATAGCAGAAGAACGAATGAAACAATTTGAAAGAGATGTATTGCATTGGATTAATTATGATTATGTAGTTGTAAATGATAATTTGGATACTTGTTTTTCAAAGATTAAAAATTTAATAGATGCTGAAATTAGCAATGGATCTAAGGATTACGATTTAGAGTTTATCAGAAATCATGTAAACAAATTAACTTCCTAATTTTTCGTAAGCTTGAGTTAACTTATAATAAGTATTAAAATCTAAATTTTGAGGCCTTAAATTTAAATCAATATTAAGTTCATCTAAAACTTTTTGATTACCATTAAATAGTTGATTAAAAGGTTTTTTTATCATTTTTCTTCGGTGATTAAAAAAGATTCTAGTAACTTTTTCTAAGTTTTTTGGATTTTTTATTTTAAAAAAATCTTTTTTAGGTGAAAAAAATAATAAAGAACTATCAATTTTTGGTCTTGGAGAAAAACAATCAGGTTTAATATCACAAATTTTTTCGACATTTAATTTCCAATTACTTAAAATTGACAATCTTCCATAATTAGATGTATCAAATTTAGCAATTATTCTATCTGCTACTTCCTTTTGAAACATTAAAATCAAGTTGTCAAACCACAAATCTTCTTCAGAATTCGTTATCCACTTACTAAGTATTTCAGTAGATATATTATATGGCAGATTACCAAAAACTGTCACTTTACTTTTAAATAATGTACTTTCATTAATTTTCAAAATATCTTCATTTATAATTTTTAGCTGATCTTTAAATGTTTCCTCTAAATGATTTGCAAGATTTTCATCTTTTTCTATGACAAAAATTTTTTTTGGTTTTTTTTTAAGAATAAAAGATGTTAAATTTCCAGTTCCTGGGCCAACCTCTAAAATAGTTTTATCTGTAATTTGGGTAACACTTACAATTTTTTCTAAAGTATACCTATCCACCAAAAAATTTTGACCTAAACTCTTTTTTGCCCTGATCAACTTTTATCCAAAAATTTAATAGCTTTTAATAAGCTTAGAGGATTTGATTGATTTTTACCCAGCATAGTTTCATTTGGACCATGATCAGGAGAAATCCTTGTAAAAGGTAAACCAAGCGTAATATTAATAGCATCATACTCATATAGTGTTTTAATAGGAGTTAAAACTTGATCATGATACATTCCAACGATCACATCAAAATTTTTTCTGTTATTTCTTAAAAAGATAGTGTCTGCTGAAAAAGGACCGAAAACATTATACTTTTTTTTTAAGTATTTAATTGATGGGCTAATAATTTTTTCATCTTCATTGAATGTATGAATACTCTCACAGTGAGGATTTAAGCCCAAAATTGCAATTCGTGGTTTATATTTAAATTTTTTTTCGTAAAAACTATTAATTAAAAATACTTTTCTTGTTATAATTTTTCTCGTAATATTTTTTGAAACAAGTTTTAAAGGTAGATGTGTTGTAATTGGACACACAGACAATCTTTTGTTAAAAATCAACATACATGTATTTTTAGTATTAAATTTTTTAGAGATATATTCTGTGATTCCTAAAAAATTATTTTTCAAAAAATATTTTTTTGATATTGGCCCATTAATAAATTTATCAATGTTATTTTCTTTTATTATCTGAAAAGCTAATTTAAAAGAATCATTGATAAATTCGTTTGATTTATCAGATATTTTTTCAAAAGCTTTTTTTGGATTATATTCAACATCTATTAAGTTAATATATTTGTTATCTAATTTATAATATTTTAATTTAGATTTTTCTAACAGTCTAATCTTGTTATTAAAACCTAATTTTTTCATTTGTAAATTTAACAATTTTTTTGACGAAATAAGTATTATAGGATTTTTAATTTTATTTTTGTTAAACACTTTAAAAAACAACTCTAAAAAGACGCTGTTTGGTTCACCAGAAACAATTAAAATTGGATTAAAGTTCATTTATTGTTATATCTTTTTTAACTTTATTAAAATAAATATTTGAAAAACGATTTAACTGTTGATTTGTTTTTTCATTAACTATTTTTTTTATTTCTTTATTTAAGTCAAAATTTTTAGTTATTTCTCTTAAATCTAAAAGTTGTAATATTAAAAAACCTCCAGGAACTAATATTGGTTTAGTATGCTCTCCAACTGTCAAATCTATTAGCTCATTATATATTTGTTTACTTAAAACAGACTCAGAAATCCAACCTACCTTACCTCCTTTATTAGCTGTATCTGCAATACTATAAGTTAATGCTGATTTAGAAAAACTTATTTCTTTAATGCTGTTTTTAATTTTATTAAATTTTTCATTTAAATTTTCATTTTCATTCACATTAAATAAAATTTCAGAAATTAAGAATTCTGATTGTCTATCATTTTTTTTTAAATTGCTGATGATTAACTGTTTGTCAATTTTAACATTATGCTTATATTTTTGATAAATTAATTGGTTCCACAATATCTCTAGTTTTATTTTTTCTCTTACAAAATTTGGATTTATATTTCTAATTGAAAAAAACTTTTCAAAATCAGATATAGACAAGATTTCAAAATCTTTAAAATAGTTTAATATTAAATTTTCTAAAACGTTTTCATCGATTTTAGTTTCTTTAATTATTCTTTTAATTTCAATTTGTTTGATTTTTTCTTTAATAAGAGAATTTTTTGAAATTTTAAAAGCTTCCTCTTTTTTAATATTTTTAAATTCTTTATTGATTATTTGGAGATATTCTAATTCATTAAGAATGTCTACAGATGTTATAATTTCATTATTTATTTTTAATAGGATCTTATTTTCTGAAGAATGGGAATTAACCATTATTATTAAAGAAAATAATCCTAAAATAATCAGATTTTTAATAATTTTAATCATTTTTATTTAAAAGCATCGGTTGATAATTCTAAATTATTAAGGAAGGAGTCTTCATTTATTAATAAATCATCAGCATCATGCTCATAAGTTGTAAGTGGAAATAGTGTTACAGTGAATAGTAAATTTTGTGTTGGCTTTAAGTCACCATCAGAATAATAAGTTTTCTTATATTTTATACCAGCTGTTAAGCAATCATTTTTGTATTCATAAATAAGATCATAAAACTCTGTTAAATTAAGCTTTCTGTTTCTTCTTGTCTTAAATGAAAAAAAATTTTTATCATCTTGATTATATTCAATTTCAGTTGCAAATATATTTGAGTCTCCTCTTTCTCCATTTTCTTCTAAAAAATTAAACTTAGTTATAATATTATTGTTAGATAGAGTTGTGAAAATTTCATTATATTCTATTGAATTAAAATCGTTATCTAGTGAGAAATTATAGCCAACTTCAATATTTTCTGAGAAGTCATTAGTTATAGATCCAAATAAATTTGAATTTTTTCGATTTAAAGTGCTTGAATTAGGAACAAATTTTTCTTCTTTATCCCTCAATACAGTTGCTAATTTCATTTCAAAATAATTATTAATTTCATCTAAATTACTTTTCCTTTCATTGCTATAATTTATTCCCAGTGTTAGTGATCTACCTGACTCAAATGTATCTGACAAACCGAGCCTATTTATTGCCCATATATTACTTGGATCTATTGTCCTTGATGTTGAAGAGTAATTTTTCATATCACTTGGATTAAATCTAAATGATAATTTTGGTGTAAGAAGATTCTTAGATTCCTTATTTTCCTTAATTAATGGTAGGCTTAAATCAAAATTATATATACTAATCAATTCACTTTGAACGCTAGATTTATATTTTGATGATTTTTTTCCTACAGAATTTAAATTTTTAAAATTAATACCAAAATTATTTTTAAAACCTAAATTAGTTATTAAATCCAAACTATTATAAGTTAAATTATTTATAACATTTGTTTCTAGTTTATTGGTATTATTTAGTACATTACTTCCACTTGAGCCAAATGAAATATTTCCACCAAAATAATTTTGTGACATATTCTTATAAAAACTATAATAAGGTAAAACATATTGGTATTTATCATTATTATTTTCAACGTTAAGATCTTCATAACTTTCAATTCCACTTTCAAAATTAAATTTTTCGTGATCTAATGTAATTTTTATCTTTCTTGTTGATGAATTAAAATCTCCAGGTCTTAATGTTGATTTAGTTATATACTGATCAAATATGTTAAGATATTGATCACCATACACTTTTTCAAATAGAATATTTAAATCACTAGAAATATAATCTTCAAATAGTAAATCATTTTTAAAATTTAAAAATAAATGAGATCGGCTATTTTTTTTTCTTGTAGTAGGTGATTTGTATCCATTAACAAAACCTATGTCTGTTAATAATGAAGAATTTTTATTTTCTTGTCTGTATTCTAGTGATGCCATAGTAGTGTCGCTATCAAACCATATTGGAGTAAATGTAAGGTCTTTATTTTCAGAAATTACTTTAAAATATGGTAATGTTATTGAGCTTCCAAGCACATCAGAATTATTAATTTCTGGTTTTAACAACCCAGACTGTCTTTTAACAGAGGGATCTGGATGAAAAAATTTTGGAAAATAGAACACCGGAATGTCATAAATTTTTATAATAGCATTGTCATAGTTTAATGTTTTTTTAATTTTATCATGTTTAATCTTTTTTGACTGTATTGACCATGGTGGACAATTATCATTTTTTTTACAACTAGTAAAAACTCCTTTATCGATAAGCGTATAAGTTTCATCACCTCTTGAAGAAACACCTTCTATCCTCGGATCATTATCTGATACATCAAAAATATCTTTATGAACTTTAATTTTTGTATTTGTAGCAACAAAATTTTTATTCTTAAGATTAATTATAGCACTTTTTAAAAAAATTTTATCACTGTTTGGAAGATTGTAATTAGTAATAATTAAAAATTCCTCACCTTTGATTATCTCTTGATTGATAGAATAGCTGAACTTATCTGCAAAATAGATTTGAGAATTCTGATCATTTATTTTAGTTTTATTTTGTGAACTTAAAACTTTTTTATTATGCAAATAAGTTACATCTTTTGAATTTATAACGTATTTAGATTGAATAAATGCTTCAGTTTCACCTTGTGTAATAATTTTTTCAGAATTTTTATAGTATGTGGCTTTTTTAGCTAAAATCAAATAATCATTTATTGTGTCCTTGATCTTTACATTGCTATCAGCAATCATTACATTTTTAATTTTATTATATTCAAAGTTTTCAGCATCTATAACAATTCCTTCATTAATAGCTTTAGATTGGCCTTTCGTTAGAAATAATTCTTTATTTTTAAAGTAAGTTGCATCATTTGTGTAAATCAAATAATTTTCATCAATGTTATCGATCTTAACATTTCCGTTAGCATTTATTCTGTTACTAATTTTATTATATTCAAAGTTATCAGCATCAATTATTACACCGTCACTAATTGCTTTAGATTTACCATAAGTAAATACAAGTTCTTTATTTTTAAAATAAGTAATTTTTTTTGATTTAATTGTTGTATTTTCTTTTTCATCAAAAATTTCAACATTTCCAAATGCAACTAGTACATTTTTAATTTTATCATACTCAAAATTTTTTGCTTTTATAATAGTCCCGTCTTCTGAGGTTGCAATTCCTCCTTTTTTTCCGATAAATTTGTTACCTTCTTCAATTATTTCTAGTTCTGTAACATCAAAATTAAACTGATCTGCACCGTGTGCATTTAAATTAAAATAGAAATTGAAAATAAAAATTAAAAAAATTTGATATAGTTTATTTTTCATTAATTCTATTTAATAATAAACTATTAATAATTGTTAATATGATCAAAGGAATAAAAATAGCCAACACCAAAGATATTCTTTCAGTACTACCCATTACCATAAAAAAGTTATTTATATAATAAATAATTACTGAAAAAAATAAACCTAATGAAATTTTAAAAGTTGAATTATGTAATCTCTTTACTCTAAACATAATTAAGGATGAAAAAAAAGCAACCAAAAATAGGTATAATGGATAAGATAAAATTTTCAAAAACTGAAGATTAATTTCTGTAAGAGAATAATTCAATTTTTTGTAATTTTCTCTTAATTCAAAAAGTTGATAAAAACTTAGTGAAGATAAGTTCGAGTATAAAGTTTGAATTTTTTTATAATCAAAGTTTGTTTTTATTTGTAATTGTTTTTTGAATTCGTAGTTATTTTTATTATAAATTTTAACATTATAGGCTAACCAATTTTTATTTTGGATATTAATTTTTTCACTTTTTAAATTTCTTATAACTTTATAATCTTTATTAAATTCGGTTATAAAATTATTAATTAATAAATTACCTTCAATTTTAGATGAGTTAACAATATAGATTTTTTCATTTATTTCATCTTTAATCCATAAACCATTGTTTGTTATTACAGCCAAATATTTTGAATCAGTAGTAAACTTTGTTTTTTCCTCTAAATAAAAATTTTTAAAAATAGCCGAAAAATTATAAAATATTATAGTTAATAATATCCCTGTTATGATAGCAATTATGCTAAAAATTTTCAAAATACTTATATTTTTTAGACCTGAATACTTAAATATTTCAATTTCATTATTATTAAATAGTTCAATAAAAAATAATTGGGTTGAAATTAAGAAAATAAAAGGAAGCATTTCAAAAATCATTGAAGGCGAGTTAAATAATGATAATAATATTGGAAAACCTGCTGAGACTTCTATTCCTTTGAAAAATTCCAATTCAGTCAATAGGTTTAGAATAAATATTAAACTAAACATAATTGAAATTACATAAAATAAAGATTTAAAAAAAATAAGAGTTAAAAATTTTATATATATTTTCATTTTTGAAAATTTTTAGTATTGAATTGTTTAATAAATATTGAGTAGAGAATTATAATAAATATAAGTGGCAATAAAGAAATAGAAATATTTTTAAAAATTGAATCTGAAATTAATCTAATAGTTGTCTCTGAAAAAATTATGAAAAATAGTCCAACAAAAAATGTAATTATTTTTAATTTTAAATATTTTGAATTTTCTTTTGATAAAATTATCAATAGAAGAGGAACTAAACATAATACCAAAATATAAAAAGGTATAATAAATCTTTTATAAATTTCTTTAAAAATATTATTTTGATTTCTTGTTGTGCAATTTGTTATTCCTGAGTTACTGCTATCTTTCTTTGAAGAAATTAAAAAATCCATGCATCTTAATAAATTATATGAAGAAAGTTCTTGAGTTTTTTGGTGTGTAACCAATGTACTAGTTTCCGCATTATTTATTGGAAAATCTGATTTTGAAAAACTAAAATTAGTTATCTCATTATTTTTACTTGTTATAGTTTCACCATCAAATAAAACTAACACCGGCATATTATCAAATTCTCTAAAAAAACCTTTTTTTGCATAAGTTATTTGAAAATTTTTTTCATCTGTTTCTTTTTTTAGATATAAATTATATAAGTTTCCTTCTTTATCTTTTTTTTCGCTGTAGATTGTAACTTTTTTAATTGTGTCATTAAATCTCTTGGGTTTTATAAAATTTTCGTAAAAATTAACTGTTGAGTTTCTTAAAAAAGATCTTGCAAGATCTTGTGATTTTGGAACTATTATAGATGAAAATATTAGCTGAATAACCATCAATATAATTGAAAATTTAAATATAAAGTTAATTAGTTGAATTTTATTTATTCCAAAATTCCAAAAAATTATTAATTCATTGTTGTTTTCATATTTTATTGTTACATAAAATAAACTGAAAAATAAAATAAATGGAAAAAGTTTATTTATTATTTTGGGAAAATTAAGTAAAGAATAGCTTATGTAAACTGAGTAACTTCTTCCATCCTCAATCATTATATCTAAAAAATTTACTGCTTGAAAAACCCAAATCACTACACCTGAGCTTATTAGAGCTATTATAAAGAAACTCATATAATCCAGTAATAATTTTCTAAATATAATTTTTTTCATTGAAATATGATAATTTTATTCATATATAGCACTCTACTCGCAATGAGTGTATTTAAAATTTATGTCTATTAAAATTAGTTATAAAAATAGCGGTCCTGAAAACCCATCAGCTAATCTCATCTTATTTGTTGATGAAAATTTTAGCTTAAATGGTTTAAAGAAATATATTTCTAACACTGAATTCTCTTACATATATGAGCTACTAAAAACAAGTGATTTAAAAAAAGACATACTTTTATTTGAAATAAATTCAAAAAAAACAATATTTTTAATATCAATAAAAAAAGACATAAAGATATCAGATATAGAAAATTTGGGTGCCAAATTTCATGATTACATAAATTATGAGAAGAAAAAAGAATATTTTGTGAATTCAGATACGGTAAATAGTAAAGTAAAAAACCTTGTGGGATATTTTCTACATGGATTAAGATTAAAATCTTATGAATTTAATGTTTATAAATCAAAAAATAATAAAAAAACTGTTTCTATAAATGTCTTAGGAAAGAATAAAATATCTATTAAAGATTATATAAGATTTAAAGCTCTTGAGGATGGAAGTTTTTTTGCGAGAGATCTTGTTTCCGAACCAGGAAATATACTTCACCCAGATGAATATGCAAAAAGAATAAATATGCTTAAAAAATTTGGATTAAAGATTAAAATATATGATGAAAAGAAATTAAAAAAACTTGGAATGAATGCTTTACTTGGCGTAGGACAGGGAAGTATTCGAGGGTCTTATCTTGTAACAATGGAATGGGACGGATTAAAAAATGGATCAAAGCCTTTAGCATTTGTTGGTAAGGGAGTTTGTTTTGACACTGGAGGTTATTCTTTGAAACCAGCAAAGTTTATGGAGGATATGACTTATGATATGGCAGGTTCAGCAACAGTAGTCGGCTTGATGAAAAACTTAGCCATAAGAAAAGCAAAAGTTAATGCAGTTGGTGTTGTTGGTCTTGTAGAAAATATGGTGAGTGGAAATGCTCAGAGACCTGGAGATATAGTAAAATCATATAGTGGCAAAACAATAGAAATATTGAATACAGATGCTGAAGGTAGATTAGTTTTAGCAGATGCTCTAACTTTTACAGAAAAAAAATTTAAACCTAAATTTATAATTGATTTAGCAACTTTGACTGGTGCTATTATAGTTTCTTTGGGTTCTGAATATGCTGGCCTATTTTCAAATGATGACAAGCTATCTAAACAACTATTAGAAGCTGGTGACAAAGTAGAAGAAAAATTATGGAGAATGCCTTTACATAAAAATTTTGATAAACTTATAAATTCAAAAAATGCAGATATGCAAAATATAAATTATGTAGGTGGCGCAGGATCTACAACTGCAGCACAGTTTTTACAAAGATTTATTTTAAACAAAACACCTTGGGCCCACTTAGATATAGCTGGTATGGCATTTTCAAAATATGGTGGAGCTTTAAATTCAGGTGGAGCGACCAGTTATGGGGTAAGATTATTAAATAAACTAATTGAGGATAATTATGAGTAATGTAGAAGAAACACTTTCGATTATAAAACCAGATGCTGTTGATAGAAATTTGGATAATGAAATTAAAGAAATGTTTAAAAATAAAGGATTTTCAATTTTAAAAGAAAAAAAAATTCAAATAGAAAAGTCTGAAGCAGAAAAATTTTATAAAGTTCATGAAACTAAGCCATTTTACAATGATCTTTGTGCATACCTTTCATCAGGACCAATTGTTGTAATGGTTTTAGAAAAAGAAAATGCAGTATTAGCTAATAGAGAATTAATGGGAGCTACCAATCCAAATGATGCAGAAGAAGGAACTATTAGAAAAAAGTATGGAATTTCAATAGATAAAAATTCTGTTCATGGATCTGATAGTGTTGAAAATGCAAAAATAGAGATAGATTTTTTCTTTAATGACTAAAGACTTTTAAAATAGCTTTTGGATACAGTTTGTGTTCTTGAATAAGTATTTTTTTGGCTAATGATTTGGGATCATCATTTTTGTTGATCTTAACTTTTTTTTGAAGAATAATTTTTCCAGAGTCAAGTTTTGAATTTACAAAATGAACTGTACAACCGGAGTATTTTTCTTTTTTTTTTATTGCTCGTTCATGTGTATTTAAACCTTTGAACTTAGGTAGAAAAGATGGATGAATATTCAATATATTTCCCTTAAAACTTTTTATAAAAGTTTTTGATAATATTTTCATAAAACCAGCAAGACAAATTAGATCTATTTTATTTTTTTTTAATTCAAAAAGTGTTTTTTTTTCATCAGTCATGTTTTTAAAAGTAAAAACTTTTTTTTTAATCTTAAAAATATTTGCATACTTAAGACCTTTAGATTTTGGATTATTTGAAATAATTAAGTCAATAGATATAGGTGATTCTTTAAGTTTTGAAAATTTTATGAGAGATTTAAGATTACTACCTGTTCCTGAAATAAAAACTGCAGTCTTTATTATTTTAGATCCAGTTGATATTGCCATTTATTTTTACTTTATTTTTTCCTTTAGTAATTTTTCCAATCACATATGGTTTAAATTTATTCGTGAAATATTTTTTTACTTTAGATAATTTTTTAGGATTTATTATTAAACAAAAACCAACACCACAATTAAATGTTTTAAGCATTTCATTATTAGATATGTTATTTTTTTTTAACCACTTAAAAATTTTAGATGGATTAATTTTTGTTAAATCAATTTCCGCAACTAAATTTTCTGGTATTACTCTTTTTATATTATCCGCCAAACCTCCACCAGTTATGTTGGCACATCCATTAATTAAATTTTTATCAATCAAATTTAAAACTTCTTTTACATAAATTTTAGTTGGTCTTAATAATTCAGTTTTTAAAAATTTATCTCTTTTAATGTTTATTTTTTTTTGATTAATTAAATATCTAACTAAGGAATAACCATTTGAGTGAAGACCACTTGAAGGTATGGCTAATACAAGATCATTATTCTTAATTTTATTTTTACTTAGAATTTTATTTGATCCAACTACTCCCACTGCGAAACCTGCAATATCAAATTTCCCTTTTTCATATGTACCAGGCATTTCTGCAGTTTCTCCACCAACCAATTCGCATGATGATTGCTTGCATCCATTTACTATCCCTTTAATTATAGATTTAAGTTTTTTTAAATTGATTTTATTTATTGATATATAATCTAGAAATAAAAGAGGTTTTGCACCCTGAACAATTAAATCATTTACGCTCATAGCAACTAAATCAATTCCAATAGTGTCATATTTGTTTAGAGTGTTTGCAATTTCAATTTTGGTTCCAACTCCATCCGTGCAAGCAACAATTTTAGGCTGTTTAATATTATTTGGAATACTTGATATTGACCCAAACCCCCCAATATTAGAAAACTTTTTTTTGCCTTTTTTTTTTGATGAAACTGAAGAAATGAAATTAACAAAGCTATCTGCTGCATCGATATTAACTCCACTTTTTTTATAGGTAAACAATTTTTTATTCATTAATATGTTTTATGAAATTTAATTTAAATTTTTTAACTTTCAGAAAACTATATATTTATTTTTGTTTTCTTGCTTTATTAAATATTTTTTTTTCCACAAGTAATGTTAATGCCAAAAGCTTTTCAATCAATGATATAGAGATTTCCACTCCATTTGAGATAAATTTTAATAAAAATCAAATAATTGATGAAGGATTTTTAGAGGCATTTAACCAATTAGTTTTATCTATAGTTCAAACAAAAGATCAGAAAAAACTTAAACAAACTTCTCTAAGTTCAATTAAAAGCATGATTGAAACCTTTTCTATTAAAGAAGAAAAATTTATTAATGAAGTATATTATTTATCTTTAAATGTATCCTTCAACAAAAAAAGAGTATTTAATTTATTAGAAAGTAAAAATATATTTCCATCCTTACCGATAAAAAAAGATGTGCTATTTATTCCAATAATATTAGATAAAAAAAAAAATGAAATTTTGATATTTTCTGAAAGCTATTTATTTAATAATTGGAATTTAAATACTAAAAAATATCATTTATTAAACTTTATTTTACCATCTGAAGACTTAGAGGATTTCAATTCAATAAAAAATAGTTCAGGTAATATAGATAATTATGATTTTAATCAAATAGTTAAAAAATATAACTTAGAAGATTATATTGTAATGATTGTCTTTAAAAATGATAAAGGAATTAGTGTTTTAAATAAGATAAATTTCAATAATAAGATAGATTTAAAAAATCTTGATTTTCCAAATTTAAGCCTAAAAAATGAAAAAGAATTTCAAGAATTCATAGAATATTCAAAGAATGTTTATGAAGATTATTGGAAATCTAAAAATGAAATTAATACTTCAATTAAGTTAACTTTAACAATCTCAACTGATAATGATGATAATTCAAAAATTTCTCAATTTGAAAAAGTTTTAAATAATTTGGATTTAATTTATGATTTCTACATTTTTAAATTCAATAATAAGAACAATATATACAAAATAATATTCAATGGTACGCCTGATCAATTTTTAAATGTTATGAAAAATAGGGATTATGAATTTGATATTAAAGATAGGGTGTGGGTCTTAAAATGAAAGATTTAAATCAATTGATCATTAAATTTGATTATGAGCAAAATTTTAAAGATCAAGATTTTTATGTTTCAAAAAGTAATGAATATTCTTTTAAATTATTAAATAGTTGGCCGAGATGGGAAAAAAATTTTTTAAATCTTATTGGTGAAAAGTTTTCAGGAAAAACTCACTTAGTAAATATTTTTTTAAAAAAATTTAAAGGAATAAAGATAAATGCAAGTGAAATAAGTAATGAGGTTTTAAAAGATATAAAAATTTATGAAAATATTATTATTGAAAATCTTGATGAAAATATAGATGAAAATTTATTTTTTACTTTATTGAATATTATTGACCAAGATAACAAATTTTTGATTGTTACTTCTGTAAAATCTATTGTTAAAATATCATTTAAGTTGAATGACTTAAATTCACGATCTAAAAATTTTCTTTTATCATTTATTGAGAGGCCTGATGATGAACTAATGTTTGCACTAATATTAAAAAATCTATCAGATAGACAAATATCGATAGATAAGAAACTGATAGACTATATAATTAAAAGAATTGACAGATCGTATAGCAAAATTTTTGATTTCATATATAAAATCGACGAAATAAGTTTAAAAAGAAAAAAGTCTATAGATTTTAAAATTATTAAAGAAGTTTTAGGAGAATAATTGAGTAAGTACAGAACACATAAATGTAACGAACTTAGAAAAGAAGATTTAGATAAGGAGATTTCTATATCTGGATGGATTAATAAAAAAAGAGATCATGGGAATATTTTATTTATTGATCTTCGTGATAATTATGGAATTACTCAATGCATCATTGATAAAGAAAATAAAAATTTTTTAGAATTAGAAAAAATTCAACTAGAAACAGTTGTAAAAATTGATGGAAAGGTTGTTGAACGTTCAAGTGAAACTGCGAATAAAGATATCGAAACAGGCGATATAGAAGTTGTAATCAATAAGTTTGAGGTATTAGGAACTTGCAAAGAATTACCAATGCCTGTTTTCAGTGACCAAGAGTATGCCGAAGAAATAAGATTAAAATATAGATTTTTAGATTTAAGAAGAAAAAAAATTCATGAAAACATAATTTTAAGATCCAAAGTAATTTCATTTATAAGAAACGAAATGATAAGCGCAGGTTTTTTGGAATTTCAAACTCCAATATTAACCTCTTCAAGTCCAGAGGGTGCAAGAGATTTTCTTGTTCCTAGCAGACTAAATCCTGGTAAATTTTATGCACTACCTCAAGCTCCTCAACAATTTAAACAATTAATTATGGTATCTGGATTTGATAAATATTTTCAAATAGCTCCATGCTTTAGAGATGAAGATGCAAGAGCTGACAGAAGTCCAGGTGAATTTTATCAATTAGATTTAGAAATGTCTTTTGTTGAACAAGAAGATGTTTTTAATGTAGTTGAAAAATTATTAGTTAATACCTTTAAAAAATTTTCCGATAAAAAATTGATGTATGATCAATTTCCAAAAATTTCATATGCTGATGCAATGTTGAAATATGGAAGTGATAAACCTGATTTAAGAAACCCTTTAGTGATAAATGATATTACAGAAGTATTGTCTCGTGAGGATGTATCATTTGAAATTTTTAAGAAACTCATAAAATCTGGTTCCAAAGTGAGATGTATCTCGACAAAAAATACAAAAGATAAACCAAGAAGCTTTTTTGACAATATTGATAAATGGGCTAAAGAGCAAGGCGCTTCAGGATTAGCATACTTTACGTTTGAAGATGATGGAGAACTTTCAGCGAAAGGGCCTATAGGTAAATTTTTTTCAAAAGAGGCATTAATAGAAATAATGAAAAAAACAAATTCTGAAGTTGGGGACAGTATTTTTATGGCCTGCGGAAAACTAAATGAATTAGAAAAAATTACTGCACTAGCAAGAGATAAAATTGCACAAGACCTAGATTTAATAGATGATAATATTTTCGCTTTTTGTTGGATAGTTGATTATCCGATGTTTGAAAGAGACGAAACAACAAATAAGATTGGATTTAGTCACAATCCTTTTTCTATGCCTCAAGGTGATCTAACCGACAAAGAACTTGAAGATCCCTTAAATATATTGGCCTATCAGTATGATATTGTTTGTAATGGTATAGAATTATCCTCTGGAGCGATAAGAAATCATAAACCAGAACTTATGTATAAGCTATTTTCAATTGCCGGATATGACAAGCAACAAGTTGATGAAAAATTTAGCGGTATGATAAATGCATTAAGTTTTGGTGCACCTCCACACGGAGGTATTGCGCCTGGTATTGATAGAATAGTAATGTTATTAGCTAATGAAAAAAATATTAGAGAGGTTACCATGTTTCCAATGAATCAAAACGCTCAAGATTTGATGATGAAAGCACCATCTGAGGTAAATGAGGAACAGCTAAAAGAGCTAAATCTTGCTTTAAAAATCAAAAAATAAAAAACTATTTTTTTCCCTTCAAATTTATTTTTACATCAGAGAGATCTACAAGATTTTTTTTATAATTATTTCTTACAAAACCTTTGCTAGTAATATCTTTGACAATTTGTAACAATTGATTCTGATCTTCAGAACCTTGTTCATCAACAGAATTATTATCATTACCACCAATTGAAGGAGTATGAGCTAAATCTTCTCTATTTTGATATGAAATAGCCAGTTCTCTAAAAATATAATCTAAAATCGAACTAGCACTTAAAATTCGATCATTTCCGTGGACTTTTCCCGAAGGTTCAAATTTTGTTCCAACAAATGCACTAATGAATTCATCAAGAGGAACACCATATTGAAGACCTAGAGATACAGCGATTGCGAAATTATTCATTAAAGCTTTTACCAATTCTCCCTCTTTGCTAGTATCAATAAAGATTTCACCTATTTTTCCATCCTCATACTCGCCAGTATGAAGATAAACTTTATGATCTCCAATTGTTGCTTTTTGTATGTAGCCTTTTCTTCTATCCGGCATTCCAAATCTTTTACCACCTCGCTCTGAATTTTTGTTTAAATTCGTAATTATATTTTCTTTGTTTGGTTGAGTTGATTGGTTTGCATTAGCTACCACTTCTACCTTTTTATTTTCAATAACCTTATTGTTACTTGGATCAAGACTTTTAGTTTTACGATTATCTAATTTAACGTCCAAAACTTCAAATTTTCCATCATCTCTTTTTTCTAAGTTTTTTAACTCAGTTTCATTGATATCATCTAAATAATGATTAACTTTAAACGTACATGTGTAATATGTCTCAACTAAATATTTTGCCATTTTTCCTCATTTTAAATTTATTGAACTTTTGAATCAGACAATTTATTTATATACAAAATCATATTTTAGTCTAATTTAAATTTTACAATTTTTAATTGAATAAAAAAAATATTTTATGTTGACACTCTTTAAAAAAATTTTCACTTGGTGGAATCAAGATACTTTCGGAACAAGATTAAAAACTATTTTTTTTGGAAAATTTGTTGGTGATGATGAGTTAGGTAATAGATACTATGAAAGCAAAAATGGAAAAAGGTGGGTCATTTATGCAGATACTATTGATGCATCAAAAATTCCAGTTGAATGGTATTCTTGGATGCATTTTACTCCTAACAAAATAGAAAGAACACATAATTTAGATAAATATGACTGGCAAAAACCTCATCAATCAAATTTAACTGGAACTGAAAAGGCTTATTATCCAAATAAAAGCAAAAATGCCATTAAAAAGAAATATTCTAGCTGGAAAGAATAAATTTAATTTATTTTATTTTATTTTATTTATTTATTTTTTGTTATCTAACTTATCTTTCGCAAAAAATAATACAGAAGGTGTCTTTACCGATCTTAAAATTTTAGACAAAATAAGCTCTAAAAATACTTTAATTCAATTAAAGAACGGAGAACTTGTTAAATTTAAAGATTTATCTATAAAAAGTTTTAAATGTAAAAATTCAGAATTTGACGATAATCCAGAAATTACTGCATATATCCAAGTTAAAGATTTAACAGATCAAAATAATGATGAAGTATTTGTGTTTAATGGATGGATGTTTTCTTCAAGCCCATCAATAACTCCTTTTGATCACCCTGTATATGATGTTTGGCTTGTAAATTGCTATTAAATAATTGTATCGTTATCAAGCCAGCCTACATTAAAATCAGAATTAATAAACTTTTTATGACTTAGCAACTTTTTATGCAGAGGAATAGTTGTAGTAATTCCTTCGATAACAAATTCATCTAAAGATCTATTCATTCTTTGAATAGCTTCTGTTCTATTTCTTCCATGACAAATTAACTTACAAACCATACTGTCATAATAAGGTGTAACTTTATATCCCTGAAATATAGCTCCATCTACTCTTGTTCTAAAACCAGATGGTTGATGGCACATACTAATTATTCCTGGAGATGGCTGAAAATTTTTACTTGCATCTTCAGCATTAATTCTACATTCAATTGCGTGACCTCTAGGCTTTATATCATCTTGTTGCAGAGCTGTTTCCCCTGAAAATGCAATCCAAATTTGTTCTTTAATAATATCAATACCTGTAACCATTTCTGTGACTGGGTGTTCAACCTGAACTCTTGTGTTCATCTCCAAAAAGTAAAATTTTCCATCTTCATAAATAAACTCTACGGTTCCAGCCCCCATATAACCAATCTTACTTACCATTTGTACCGTTCTATCAAATAAATCTTTTCTAATTACATCATTTAGAACTGGACTTGGTGTTTCTTCAATTAATTTTTGATGTCTTCTTTGAACAGAGCAATCTCTTTCATGCAAATGAACAACATTATTTTTGCCTGCTAGAATTTGAACTTCAATATGTCTTGGATTTTGAAAAAATTTTTCAATATAAACTTCGTCATTACCAAAATATTTTTGAGCCTCAGATTTTGCAGTAGAGAATAAATTTTCAAACTCTTCTTCTTTATGAACAATTTTCATACCCTTTCCACCACCACCACCTGAAGCTTTAATTAAAACAGGAAAACCAATTTTTTTACATAATTCTTTAGCTTGCTCAATATCAGTCACGCCACCCTCTGAACCTTCTATAACTGGTAGTCCATTCTCTTTTGCAATTCTTTTTGCTTGTATTTTGTCGCCCATCATTTCTATATGTTTAGATGAGGCACCAATAAATCCAATTTTATTATCTTCAAGAATTTTTGCAAAATTTGAATTTTCAGATAGAAATCCGTAACCTGGATGAACAGCATCAGAGTTAGTGAGCTCTATTGCTGACATTAAGTTTGGAATGTTTAAATAACTATTTGTTGGTTGATGAGATCCTATGCATACACTTTCATCAGCCATTCGAACATGCATACTATCTCTATCAACATCAGAGTGTACAGCTACTGTAGAAATTCCCCATTCTTTACATGCTCTAATAATTCTAACTGCAATCTCTCCACGGTTTGCAATTAAAATTTTTTTAAACATTTGTTTACTCTAAAATGATAATAGTTTGGCCAAATTCAACTGGATGACCATCTTCAACACAAATTTCTTTTACTATTCCATCAGCTGTTGAAGGAACATGATTCATTGTTTTCATAGCTTCAACGATCATGATGGTATCACCTTTTTTTATTTTTTTACCAAGTTCAACAAATTTTTTAGCACCGGGTTCTGGTGCATGATACGCAGTTCCTATGATTGGTGAGGTGATTTCAGTTCCAGAATTTACATTAGAACTATTATCAGCATTTTCATTTTTAATAGTTGAAGAAGCTGAAGTTGTTATTGGTTGATTGCTGATAGATACATTATTTTTTGAAACTTTTATTTTAGTATCTTTTTCTGTAATTTCTATTTCAGTGAGATTAAATTCATCTAAATAGTCACTTAATTCTTTAATAATACTTTTATCTATTTTCATTTTTTTAAGATCTTTTGTAATGAAATTATGGCTAAAATATAGCCTTCAGTCCCTAAACCAAAAATTCCCCCTGTTACCACATCGCTTATCAAAGACTTTTGTCTGAATTCTTCTCTTTTATATATATTCGAAATATGTAATTCAATTATTGGTTTTTTAAATAATTCAAGTGCATCTCTAATAGCAACTGATGTATGAGTAAATCCTGCTGCATTTATTATCATTCCATCATATTCATTTCTGGTATTTTGAATCAAACTTACTAACTCACCTTCAATATTTGATTGAGTAAACTTTAATTCAATTCCAATCTCATTAGATTTTTTTATACAATTCTCTTTTAATTCTTTAAAAGTCTTTGACCCATATTGTGATTGTTCTCTTTCACCTAATAGATTAAGATTTGGCCCATTAATAATAATTATTTTATTATTCATTCAACACTTATATACGATGCAAAAAATAAAAAAAATACAAATTAGAGTAAATGGTAAAGTTAAATCTATTCCAGTAAAATATAGTATATCAGACTTAGTTAAAAATCTTAATATTCCAATAAAAAAAGTAGCAATTGAACATAATCAAGAAATAGTAGATAAAAAAAAAATTAATAGAATTATTCTAAAAAAAAATGATAAAATTGAAATAGTTCATTTTATTGGAGGTGGATAAATGAAAAATGAAAAATTAGTAATTGCAAAAAAAAAATTTAATTCTCGATTAATTGTTGGCACTGGTAAATACAAAAGTATGACTGAATGTGCAAAAGCTATTAAACTTTCTGGAGCTGAAATTGTAACTGTTGCAGTTAGAAGAGTAAATATAATTGACAAAAATAAACCTCTTCTAATGGATTACATCGATCCAAAAAAAATAACATATTTACCAAATACAGCAGGATGCTTTAATTCAAATGAAGCGTTGAGAACTTTGAGGCTTGCTAGAGAAATAGGAGGATGGAAGCTAGTTAAATTAGAGGTTCTTGGCGATAAGCAAAATTTATTTCCTGATATGATTGAAACTTTGAAATCTACAGAGGTTTTAGCCAAAGAAGGATTTAAAGTTATGGTTTACTGTAATGATGATCCTTTAATGGCTAAACGATTAGAAAATTCTGGAGCCGATGCAATAATGCCTTTAGCTGCACCAATTGGATCAGGCTTGGGTATTCAAAATAAAATCAATATTAAGATTATTAGAAATCAAACTAAGTTGCCTTTGATTATAGATGCTGGCTTAGGTCAAGCATCTGATGCAACTATTGCTATGGAGCTAGGTTGTGATGGAGTTTTAGTCAATACTGCAATAGCAAAAGCAAAAAAACCATTTGATATGGCTCTTGCATTTAAAAATGCCGTTATTGCAGGTAGACAATCTTATTTAGCTGGACGAATTGATAAATATTTGTATGGAAATGCTTCTTCACCAAAAATTGGTATAATCAGATAGTAGCTGATTTTTTAATATATTTTTTTTTAAAATAAGGTTTTTTTTTGAAAGGTTTTTTAGAAAATTTTTTATTTTCATTTTTTTCAATATCTTTTTCTTCTTTAATTTGTACTTCCAGATTTTTTAGTTTTTCATAATGCTCAATCAACTCTATTGTTTTTTTGGTTTTATTTTGAATATTAATAATATACTCAGGAATTATAAGAGATGGATCACTTACAATATCAATTGTCATTTTATTTTTTTTTTCAAAATATGTTAAATCATCAACAAAGTTTTCTTTTAAAAAGTCAGAAATTTTTTCACAAACTCTTAATTCAACAAATTTTGCTTTGTTAATTACTGCTTTTAATTCAACTGTTTTAAGCAATTTTTGAGCAAATGACTCATCTGTTAAAGTAACTTTCCATTTAATAGCACTCTCTCTAAGTCTCTGTCTAGACATTTCTAACAGTCCAAAATTACTTATTCTTCCAATCTGAATTCTAGCTCGATCAGTTCTACATTTTTCTTTAAGTTTTCTCTCAACTAATCTTCTATTTCCGTAGCTTAACATGTCAATAAAATCGATAATAATTAATCCTGATAAATCTCTTATTTTTATTTGTCTAGCAATCTCTTCTGCTGCTTCAATATTTGTATCCAAAGCTGTACTTTCAACATTTTTACCTTTTATCGAACTACCTGAATTAATATCAATAGAAACTAAAGCTTCAGTTGGATTAATAACTATATACCCACCTGATTTAAGTTTAATTTCAGAGTCAAATATTTGGTTTAATTTTTGCTCAATATTTTCTTCTATAAACAATGGAACTTTGCCTCTATATTTTTTAACCTTTTTAACATTAGATGGCATAATCATTTTCATGAAAGCCTGAGCTTTTTTATATCCTTCATTTCCTTCAACAATAATATTTTGTGTATTATCATCATACATGTCTCTTAGTGTTCTTTTAATAATTTCACTTTCTTGATGTATAAGTGATGGAGCTATAGAATTTATAGCATTGTCTTTTATCTGACCCCATGTCTTTATAAGTGTGTCTAGATCGTTATTAATTTCATTTTTAGTTTTATTACTACCTGCTGTTCTAACAATTAGACCCATCTCTTTTGGTATATCGATTTCATTTAAAATAGTTCGAATTTTTTTTCTATCTGATGGATTAAATATTTTTCTAGAAATTCCTCCACCCTTTGGAGTATTTGGCATTAAAACAATATATTTTCCAGCAATTGATATGAATGTACTTAATGCGGCACCTTTTTGTCCTCGCTCATCTTTAATTACTTGAACAAGAATAACCTGATTAGGTTTTATAACTTCTTGTATCTTATATCTTTTAAATCTAAGTTTATTTTCTTTCCTTTTTTCTTTTTCTTCAATGACATCATTTTTTTGTTCTTCTCCATCATCTTTTTCCTCAGAAGTTTCTTTTTCTACATTTATAGGATCATTTTCTTCAAGTTTTCCCTCAGCAATATTTTCCTCTTCCTTTGCTTGAACTTCTTTAGATAGCTCTTCTCTAGCTTTTTCCTCCTCTTCCTTAATTTTTTCTAAGTCAGCTTTTGGTATTTGATAATAATCTGATTGAATATCATTAAATGATAAAAAACCATGTCTTTCTCTACCAAAATCAATAAACGCAGCTTGTAGTGATGGCTCTATTCTACTAACTTTACCTAAATAAATATTATTTTTTATAAGGTTATTTTTTAAACCTTCGTATTCGTAATCTTCAATATTGTCATCAGATTTAAGAACAACTCTAGTTTCATTTGGATGCGATGCATCGATGTATAAATTTTTTTCCATAATAATTTGATTGATTGTTTCATTAGATAATTTGTTTTTTATAAAATTTTGTATAATTTACTTGCCTTATCTTTAACAAATTCCAAGATATAATGATATCAAAATGAATAAATTATTTAAGAATATACTGTTTATTTCACTATCTTTTCTTTTATTGATTGGAATTTTGCTTTTTAGCGTCTTATGGAATTATTCTAATAATATACCTGACTACAAATTCCTTAAAAAATACAAACCACCTGTCTCAAGCAAAGTATATTCTAGTGATGGAGAGTTAGTTGCTGATTTCTCAAAAGAAAAAAGAATTTTTATTCCATTCAATTCAATACCAAAAAATGTAATTGATGCATTTTTATCAGCTGAAGATAAAAATTTTTTTTCACATCCAGGTGTTGATGCAAAAGGAGTATTGAGGGCTGTGATTAATAATATTTCAAATATTATTTCATCTAAAAGACTTGAGGGTGCCTCAACAATAACGCAACAAGTAGCTAAGAATTTCTTATTAACTAATGAAGTAAGCTTTAATAGAAAAATTAAAGAGGCAATTTTAGCATTTAGAATAGAAAGAGCTTTATCAAAAGAAAGAATTTTAGAATTATATCTGAATCAAATTTATCTTGGTAGTGGAGCCTATGGAGTTGCTGCTGCAAGCTTGAGATATTTCGATAAATCTATTAAAAATTTGGATTATGCAGAAGCAGCTTTATTAGCAGCTCTTCCAAAAGCTCCAAGTAAATATAACCCTTATCGTAATATAGAGTTAGCTAAATTTAGAAGGGATTTGGTTTTAAAAAATTTATTTGAAAATAAATACATTAACCAAAATCGTTATAAAAATTTTAAAAACCAAAAAATTAAACTAAATAAATCAAAAAAAGTTTTTTTAGAAGATGCACAATACTACATTGAGGATGTTAGAAAAAAAGTCATTAACACTCTTACTTATGACAAGGTTTATAATCAAGGTTTCAACATAAATACACCTATTAATTTAGAATTTCAAAAAATTGCAACAGAGTCATTAAGAAATGGTCTAATTGCATTTGATAAAAGAAAAGGTTGGAGAGGACCATTAACAAATAAGAAATATTCAAAAAATTGGACTGCAAATTTAGAAAAATTTAAATTAGAAAGATCTATAAATTGGAAACTAGCAATAGTAAAAAAAATAAACAAATTTTCTGCAGAAATTGAAACAGAAGATAAGTTGAATGGAAAAATAAAATTTCAAGATATCTCTTGGACCAAAAAAGAATTTAATAAATTATTGAAAAAAGGTGATGTGGTTTATGTAAAAAAAATTAATGAAAATATCTATAGTTTAAAACAACTTCCAAAAGTAAACGGAGGCATTGTTGTTATGGATCCTTATACGGGTAGAGTTTTGGCGCTAAGTGGTGGTTTTAGCTTTAAAAAAAGTGAATTTAATAGAGCATCACAAGCTTTAAGACAGCCAGGATCAGCATTTAAGCCATTTGTTTACGCGCTTGCTTTAGAAAACAATTATACGCCCACATCACTAATTTTAGATGCTCCAGTTGTTCTTGACCAAGGAGGAGATCTAAAAATGTGGAAACCAGAAAATTATGGTAAAAAATTTTATGGTCCATCAACTTTAAGAGTTGGTTTAGAAAAATCTAGAAATTTAATGACAGTTAGAATTGCTCAGGACTTGGGTCTTTCAAAAATCATAGATTTATCAAAAGATTTAGGTATTTATGATAATCCAGATGAACTCTTATCAATTTCTCTTGGGTCAGCTGAAACAACTTTATTAAAATTAACTTCTGCTTATTCTGTTTTTGTTAATGGAGGCAAACTTGTTAATCCAATACTTATAGACAGGATTCAAGACAGTGAAGGAATAACTATTTTTAATAATGAAAAACGTAAATGTATCAATTGTGATAAAATTTCCTACTTAGGAAAAGATTATCCAATTATTAAAAATAATTATAAAGAGATATTTTCTCCTCAAACAGCTTATCAAATGACTTCTATACTTGAAGGAGTTGTTCAAAGAGGAACTGCAAAAAAAATAAGAGATCTTAATTTAAATATTGCTGGCAAAACTGGAACTACAAATAAAAATACTGATACATGGTTTATTGGATTTACATCTAATTTATTAATTGGAGTATACGTTGGTTCAGATAATCCTATATCTTTGGGAAGATATGAAACAGGTTCAAA
Organism: Pelagibacteraceae bacterium AG-325-C10; assembly: GCA_003282975.1. GTDB lineage: Bacteria > Pseudomonadota > Alphaproteobacteria > Pelagibacterales > Pelagibacteraceae > Pelagibacter. The sequence continues at coordinate 1,774 of QBYD01000009.1, read as the reverse complement.
AACTGCATTACCAATATTCAAAGAATTTATCGAAAAGTCAGTAAAAAAATCAGATGCAAGACCATTTAAAGCAGCTGTTGATACCATTATGATGGTTGTCGATCCAAATACAGGACAAAAAGCAAAATTTACTTCAAAAAATACCATTATTGAAGTTTACAAAAAACAAAATGTAGTTGATGGAAAAGTGCTATATTCAAATAATGATAGATTAGATACAAATAATATACTAAAGTTTTATTAATGGATAATAAATATCAAGATTATAAAAAAGAAATAGAAAAGATTAATCAAAGAGTTAAGGAGTATCTTTGAGCAAAATAATATAAATTCAAAGCTTGAAAAATTAAATAATAAAATGCTAGAAACCAATTTCTGGCAAGACAAAAATAATTCAAAAAATATTATTAAAGAAAAAAAATTATATGAAGATTTGTTGAATACTCACAGAGCTTCTATTGAAAAACTAATTGATTTAAATGATATAAGTGAATTAGCTGCAGAAGAAGAAAATCAAGCTGTACAAAAAGAGATATTACAAAATATAAAAGATCTCAGAGATTTGGTTAAAACTAATGAAATTAAATGTTTTTTATCCAATGAAGCAGACACTCTCGATTGTTATATAGAAATTCATGCAGGTGCTGGAGGTACAGAAAGCCAAGATTGGGCAGAAATGTTAAGAAGAATGTATTTAAAATGGGCTGATCAAAAAAATTTCAAATCAAATTTAATTAGTGAACATAAGGGAGATGAAGCAGGAATAAAATCTTCTACTATAAAAATAGAAGGAGACTATGTATTTGGATGGCTTAAAAAAGAGACTGGTATTCATAGACTTGTCAGAATCTCTCCATTTGATTCAGGCGCAAGAAGACACACAAGTTTTGCAAGTATTTGGGTATATCCTGTAGTAGATGAAAACATAAATATTGAGATAATCGAAAAGGATTTAAGGATTGATACATATCGTTCTAGTGGAGCGGGGGGTCAACACGTAAATACTACAGATAGCGCTGTTAGAATTACCCATATTCCCTCAAAAATTGTAGTCCAATGCCAGAATGAAAGGTCTCAACATAAAAATAAAGAAACATGTATGAATATGTTAAAAGCTAGACTGTATGACTATGAAATTAAAAAAAAAGAACAAGAAAATCAAAACACAGAAAATTCAAAATCAGAAATTGGATGGGGGCACCAAATAAGATCGTATATTTTACAGCCATATAGACTTGTAAAGGACAATAGAACAAATTTTGAAAGCACAAGTCCCGATAAAATTTTAGATGGTGAAATTGATGATTTCTTAGAACAATCTCTTTATCAAATTAAATGACAAAAAATATTTTAAAATATCTTTCAATTTTCTTAGGTCTAATTATTGTTCTTATCATTTATTTAAGTTTGATCGGCATAGAAACTGATAGATTTAACAGTCAGATAAAAGATAGATTATCTAAAAATAATAGTAATTTAGACGTCAATTTAAAAAAAATTAAATTAACACTTGATCCTTTAAATTTTAAGTTTAATGCAAAAACAATAGGTTCAAAAGTAATATATAAAAAAAGAAATATAGAACTTGAGTCTATTAAAACACAAATCTCAATAAACTCATTAATAAAAAATAAAATTGTTTCTTCTAATTTAATTATTTCAACTAAATCCGTATTATTGAAGGATCTTGTTGGATTTTTAAGGGCGACAACAAATAAAACAGAATTGTTTTTTTTAGAAAAAGCGATTGATAAAGGATTTGCAATTATAGATT
>QBYD01000008.1 GCA_003282975.1 Pelagibacteraceae bacterium AG-325-C10 | reverse complement strand
ATTGTTTCATCCTCATCTTTACTTAGACTTGGAAATACTTTCAAATAACCATCAAATTTTAGTACAGAACCACTGGACTTACATATTGTTTTATTATCTGCAGAAGTTATTGTAATTGTATTCCTATCAAATTTTGCCGTTTCCATTTGTGATGATAAAGCTCTAGTCCAGATTAAATTGTAGAGTTTTTGTTGATCTGTACTTAAATATTTTTTTATAGTACCTGGTAACCTAGTTATATCAGTAGGTCTTATTGCTTCGTGAGCCTCCTGGGCATTTTTAGCTTTTTTACCTGAATAATTTAAAGGGTCTTTGGGAAGATATTCTTTTCCGTATTGATTTATAATAAAATCCCTAAAATCAGAAACAGCGTCTTTTGAAAGATTAGTTCCATCAGTTCTCATATAAGTAATTAAACCTATTGTCTCTCCATCAATTTCAATACCTTGATATAATCTTTGAGCAATTTGCATTGTTCTAGATGCTCCAAAACCTAATCTGCTTGAAGCTACCTGTTGTAATGTTGATGTCGTAAATGGACCAGATGGATTTCTGCTAATAATTTTTGAAGAAATATCACTTATATTAAACTTTTGATCTTTAATATTTTCTATCGCTTTATTAATTTCGATTTTATTTTTAAAAGAAAATTTTTCTATTTTATTTCCATTTAATTGAGAAATACTTGCGGTAATTAGATTATTTTTTTCATCTTGAAAATTAATACTTAATGTCCAAAATTCCTCTGGATTAAAAGACTCAATTTCATGCTCTCTCTCTGTTATAAGTTTTAAAGCTACTGATTGTACTCTACCAGCTGATTTTGATCCCGGTAATTTTGTCCAGAGAATAGGCGAGATGTTAAAGCCAACTAAGTAATCAAGAGCTCTTCTTGCCATATAAGCATCGACTAACAAAGGCTCAATTTGTCTAGGGTTATCAATACCATGTGTCACTGCTTTTTTTGTAATTTCATTAAAGACTACTCTTTCAACTGCTTTATCTTTTAAAAGCTTTTTTTCGCTTAAGTATTCTTTTACATGCCATGCTATTGCTTCTCCTTCACGATCTGGGTCTGTTGCTAAAATAATTTTTGAGGAATCTTTTGCCGCATCTGTAATTTCTTTTAAATATTTTTTTGAAAAACTATCAACTTCCCATTCCATTTTAAAATTTTGGTCAGGATCAACAGATCCATTTTTTGATGGCAAATCTCTTATATGCCCATAACTTGCTAAGACAGTGTAATTGTCACCTAAATATTTATTTATTGTTTTAGCTTTTGCTGGACTCTCAACTATGACTAGATTCATTATTTTATCAAACTACCCAAAAGTCTTTGATAGTCAAATTAATAAATTTTAGTCTTATTTTCTTCTTTATTTTTAAGTCGTTTAATATTTTCTCTATGAGTGTAAAAGATCAAAATGAACATTATTCCAAAAAAAACAACATCTGTGATCTGACCAGTAATAATCAAGTAAATCGGAATTGATAAAGAACCAATTATTGATGACAAAGAGGAGTATTTAAAGATCAAAAATATTATTCCCCAACTTAAAACAAAGATGACTCCTAATATTATATTTATTGAAAATAAAATTCCCACATATGTTGCAACACCTTTACCTCCTTTGAATTTAAGCCATATGGGAAACACATGTCCTAAAAAGGCACATAACGATGCAATATATATAAGTTCTGGATAATTTATTTTGACATAAATAACAGGAATTATTGCCTTAGCTATATCCAAGATTAATGTAGAATATCCTATTAATTTATTTCCTGTTCTTAATGCATTAGTAGCTCCGATATTACCAGATCCAATTTGTCTGATATCTTGTTTTAAAAAAAATTTTGTTAAAATGTATCCAAATGGTATGGAGCCCATTAGATATGAAATTATTCCAACAATTAAATATTCCATTGTTATACTTTAAATAATTCCTTACCTTTTACAAAGGTATTAGTAACTTTACCCTGTAATTTTTTATCTTCTATAGAAGTATTTTTTGATTTTGAAATTAAATTTTCTTTTTTTACAATCCATGGTTTATCTAAATCTATAATGCAAAAATCTGCATCATTTCCTATTGTAAGATTTCCTTTGTTTATTCTAAGAATTTTTGCAGGATTTGATGTTAATGCTTGAATTATGGTTTCAAGTTTGACTGAACCATTATGGTATAATTCTAGGCTTAGTGATAATAATGTTTCAATTCCAGATGCTCCAGTCGCAGCCTGTGAAAAAGTTAATCTTTTCGACTCTTCATCTTCAGGTTTATGATCTGAGACAATTACATCAATAGTTTTGTCTTTTAATCCTTGCACTAATGCTTCTCTATCTTCCTCTTTTCTAAGTGGTGGTGATAATTTTAAGAAGGTTTTAAAATCACCAATATCATTCTCATTTAATGAAAGATTGTTTACCGATACTCCACAAGTAAATTTAATATCATTTTTCCTCTCTTTAATTACTTCAACCGATTTCGCTGATGAAAGTTGAGAAATGTGATATCTGCATTTATTTTTCTCAAGTAACGATAAGTCCCTTTCAATTATTATTCTTTCCGCAATGTCTGGTATGCCTGATAGCCCAAGTTTTGTTGCAATTATTCCAGAATTAATCATTCCATTCTTAGAAAGATGATAATCTTCTGCATGTTGCATTATTAAACAATCCAAATCTTTTGCAGAATTCATTATTTTAGACATTAAGCTTGTATTTTGGATTGTTTTAACACCATCAGTAAAAGCTATTATTCCTTTTCTTGCCAACAATCCAAATTCTGTCATGTTGGTCCCTTCGATATTTTGTGTGAGAGATGCACAAGGGAATATATTAATTTTAGATTTATCTCTACCTCTTCTTTTTAAGAAATCAACAATTGAAACATTATCTATTATTGGATTTGTATTTGGCATGGTCACAACCGATGTAACACCTCCTGATAATGCTGCATTACTTAGGGTTCTAAAATTTTCTTTATACTCAAACCCTGGCTCACCCACAAAAACTCTCATATCAACAATACCAGGAATTAAATATTTTCCTTTTAAATCGACAGGTTTTTCCCTGGTGGGTAAATTATTTACATTTACTTTTTTACCTATAGCTTCAATTTTTCCATCTTCACTAACTATTAAACCTCCATTTTCATTAATAGAATTATGAGGATCTATAATATTTGCATTTATAAAATATTGTTTTTTCATTTACTCACAAAAAATTTTTAAACACGCCATTCTAACAGCCACACCTAGTTCAACTTGTTCTTTAATTACACTTTTATTTATATCGTCAGCTAATCTTGTATCAATTTCAATTCCTCTATTCATTGGACCGGGATGCATTATAATTGCATCTTGTTTTGCATGATCTAGCTTGTCGGGTGTTAAACCATAATATTCATAATATTCTCGATTTGATGATAAAAATGAACTGGTCATTCTTTCATTTTGAAGTCTTAACATCATCACAATATCACAATCCTTAAGTCCTTTTTTCATATCGGTAAAAGTATTTACTCCAAATTTTTCAATTTCTTTTGGCATAAGATTGGATGGTGCTACAATATTTACTTCAGCACCTAACATAGTTAATAAATAAATATTAGATCTAGCTACTCTTGAATGAAGAATATCTCCACAAATTGCAATTCTTAACCCCTGAATTTTATTTTTTCTATTAATTATTGTTAAAGCATCTAGTAATGCTTGAGTAGGGTGTTCTCGTCTTCCATCTCCCGCATTTAATACCGCACAATTTACTTTTTGGGATAAAAGATTACACGCACCTGAGTCTTGGTGTCTTATTACAATCATATCAGGATGCATTGCATTCAAAGTCATTGCTGTATCAATCAATGTCTCACCTTTTTTAATTGCTGAATTACCCATGTTCATAGACATTACATCTGCACCCAATCTTTTTCCTGCCAATTCAAATGAACTTTGTGTCCTAGTCGAAGGTTCAAAAAAAAGATTAATTTGTGTTTTTCCGTTTAGAACATTTAATCTTTTGTTTTTACTTTGGTTAAGTTTTATGAATTTCTGAGATTCATCTAAAATCAAATTAACGTCATTAATTGATAAATCTTGAATACCCAGTAAATGTTTTTGAGAAATTTTAATAGCTTTGTTTGATTTAGATGCCATTAAAATTTACTCTATAGTCATAAAGTAGCTTTATAGCAAGCATTAATTTTTTAAAAAATCTATTGCTCCTTGAAGTATGAAAGCAGCAGCGTTTTGATCAATATTTTTTTCCCTTTTACTTACATTTACATCTAGTTGATTAGACAAATTAAATGCTCCAACTGTAGAAAGTCTTTCGTCCCAAAGACAAACATCAATATCGATTGCTTTATCTATGTTGTTAGAAACATCATTTACTGATTGAGAAGATCTGCCTAATGTTCCATCCATATTGATAGGATGACCTATGACAATTCCTTTAATATTGTATTCTTCAATAAGTTTTTTAAGTTCATCAATTAATTCATTAGTATTAGTCTTAATTATAGTTTTAAAAGGTGTGGCTATAGATTGATTTTCATCACAAATTGATACGCCAATTCTTTTTGAGCCAAGGTCTAATCCAATTAATCTAGAGGTTTCAGACTGTTTTTTTTTTAAATCTTCGATGGTGATCATATTGTATATTTTTAACTTAAGTGATAGTTTGCGTCATATTTAAATACCATATGACTATTGATCTTAAAACCATAAAACATATCTCAAAATTATCAAGAATTTCTGTTGATGAACAAAAAGCAGAAAAACTAGCTGGTGATTTAAACTCAATATTTGAATTTATTGAAAAATTAAATGAATTAAAAACAGATAATGTTGAACCACTAACATCAGTTGCCGAAACAACATTAAAATTTAGATCTGATGATATTAAAAGTGAAAATATTAGACAACAAATTATAAAAAATTCACCTGAAGATAATGAAGATTTCTTTGTAGTTCCAAAGGTAGTTGAATAATGTCCAACATAACCACCCAATCATTAACATCTTTAGTAGATAATATTAAAAATAAAGAATTATCTTCAGAGGAGGTTACCAAAGCATTTATAGACCGTTCAGAAAAATCAAAAGAATTAAATTCTTATATTTCCGAGGATTTTTCTAATGCAATTGATAAAGCTAGAAGATTTGATCAAAACCCTAATTTTGATTTAAAACTACCAGGAATACCTATGGCTGTTAAAGATCTATTTTGCACTGAAAATGTTAGAACTACCGCCGGTAGTAAAATTTTAGAAAATTTTGTTCCAACTTATGAGTCAACTGTTACACAAAATATATGGAATGAAGGTGCAATTTTACTTGGAAAATTAAATTGTGATGAATTTGCGATGGGATCATCAAATGAAACAAGTTATTATGGAAATGTTCAAAATCCAATAGATAAAGGATTGGTACCAGGTGGTTCATCTGGCGGCTCAGCAGCAGCTGTATCAGGCCAACTTACGCCTATTACAATTGGAACTGATACAGGTGGATCTATTAGACAACCAGCGTCATTTACTGGAACTGTAGGTTTAAAACCAACCTATGGAAGTTGCTCCAGATACGGAATTGTTGCTTTTGCCTCGTCTTTAGATCAAGCAGGACCTATGGCTCAAAATGTTAAAGATTGTGCTTTGTTACAAGAAGTTATTAGCACTTATGATAAAAAAGATTCTACATCAATAGATTTCAAAAGAAATGAATATAGCAAGGAATTAAACAAAGATATTAGAGGAAAAAAAATAGGTATTCCTAAAGAATACAGAGTAGATGGTATGCCAAAAGAAATAGAAGATTTATGGCAAAAGGGAATTCAATATGCAAAAGATTGTGGTGCTGAAATAATAGATATTTCTCTACCTAATACTAGTTACGCTTTGCCTACATATTATATAGTTGCTCCTGCTGAAGCTTCATCAAATTTAGCAAGATATGATGGTGTAAAATATGGTTTTAGAGCTAAGGGTGAAAATTTAATTGATATGTATGAAAAAACAAGATCGGAAGGTTTTGGGGCAGAAGTACAACGAAGAATAATGATTGGAACTTATGTTTTATCATCAGGATATTATGATGCTTATTATTTAAAAGCTCAAAAAGTTAGAAAACTAATTAAAAATGATTTTGATGAAGCGTATAAACAAGTAGATGCAATCTTAACTCCATCAACACCTAGCTCAGCTTTTAAAATAGGCGAAAAAAAAGATGATCCAGTTTCAATGTATTTAAATGATATATTTACAGTTCCAGTAAATCTAGCAGGATTACCAGGAATATCTATTCCTGCAGGTCATGACGCAGCAGGCTATCCACTTGGATTACAAATTATTGGAAAAGCTTTTAAAGAACAAGAAATATTAGATGTAGCTTATGCAATGGAAGAAAAAATTGATTTTAAAAATAAGATTACAGATTGGTGGATTAAATAATGACTAAAGATAAATCCGAATATTTGATTGAAAGATATAACAATGTTTATGAGGTAGTTATTGGTTTAGAAGTTCACGCACAAGTAACTTCTAATTCAAAGTTATTTTCATCATCTTCAACAAAATTTGGCGCAGAGCCTAATACACAAGTTAGTTTAGTTGATGCTGCTTTTCCTGGCATGCTACCTGTGATTAATGAATTTTGTGTAAAACAAGCAATTAAAACTGGAATAGGTCTAAAAGCACAAATTAATAAAAGATCAGTATTTGATAGAAAAAACTATTTTTATGCAGATTTACCTCAAGGTTATCAAATATCCCAATTTAAGTATCCAATCGTAGGTGAGGGTAAAGTTGTACTAGATATGCCTAATGGACAAAAAGAAGTTGGTATAGAAAGACTTCATTTAGAGCAAGATGCTGGAAAAAGTATTCATGATATTGATCCTCAAAATACATTAGTTGATTTAAATAGATCAGGTGTCGCTTTAATGGAGATTGTCTCTAAACCTGATTTAAGATCACCTGATGAAGTTAGTGCATATATCAAAAAACTTAGGTCTATAATGAGATATTTAGGTACATGCGATGGTAACATGCAAGAAGGCTCTTTAAGAGCTGATGTTAACGTATCTGTAAGATTAAAAGATTCAACGGAACTTGGAACACGTTGTGAGATTAAGAATGTTAATTCTATTAAATTTATGCAAATGGCAATTGATTATGAAGCTAATAGACAAGTTGATTTAATTGAGGAGGGTAAATCAATTGATCAAGAAACTAGATTATTTGATACTAAAAAAAATGAAACAAGATCAATGAGATCAAAAGAAGATGCTCATGACTATAGATATTTTCCTGACCCAGATTTATTACCATTGGAAGTTAATGATGAATTCATTGATAATCTTAAAAAAGATATACCGGAGCTACCAGATGATAAAAAGAAAAGATTTATTGATGAGTTTAAAGTTTCTCCTTATGAGGCAACAATATTAGTTTCTGATATTGATACTGCTAAATATTTTGAAGAAGTCGTAGCTAAGATGGGTAAAAACAAAGATATTAAATTAGCTGTTAACTGGATAACAGGGGAGCTATTCGCAGTTTTAAACAATAAAAATCTTGAGATATCTCAAAGTCCTATAAGCGCCAAAAATTTAGCAAAGCTAGTTAATTTAATTAAAAACGGAACGATTTCAGGAAAAATTGCTAAGACAATATTTGAGTTGATGATGGATGGAGATAAAGATCCACAAATAATTGTTGAAGAAAAAGGATTAAAACAAGAAAGTGACCCTAAAGCCCTGGAAGCTTTAATAGATAAAATTATCGACGATAATAGAGAGAAAGCCATTGAATATAAAAATGGAAAAGAAAAACTGTTTGGTTTCTTTGTAGGTCAAGCAATGAAAGTTTCAGGCGGAAAAGCAAACCCTCAATTGATAAACGAGATATTAAAGAAAAAGCTTTAATAAGATGGGTGCAAACCTAGAAATAACAAAAAAATTACAAGATTATATTAATGATTTTGGTTTAAAATTACATCCGGTTCAACAGGAAATAATTAATTATAATAATACACTAGGTGATATCAAGAGGATGCAAGTTGATCCTTCTCAATGTCATTTTCTTTATTTAATTATAAAAATCTCAAATATTAAAAATGTACTAGAAATTGGAACTTTTACAGGACTTAGTGCACTTTCAATTTTACTTGCTCTACCTGATAATGGAAAACTTATGGCACTCGATAAAAATGAAGAAACTAATAAGGTTGCTTTAAATTTTTTTAAAAAAGCCAAACAAGATCATAAAATTAAAACAATAATAAAGCCAGCACTTGAAAGTTTAAATGAATTAAAAAATACCAAATTTGATATGGTTTTTATTGATGCAGATAAAATGAATTATAAAGAATATTATGAAAGATCATTAAAGTTAATTAATAAGAATGGATTAATAATTATTGATAATGTCTTATGGCATGGTGAAGTAGCAGATGAAGAAAATTTAGATAAATATACAATTAATATTAGAGAATTTAATGAGCATGTATCTAATGATAAAAGAGTAGAACAAATTATTATTCCCTTAGGTGATGGAATGACTGTTTGTAGAGTTTTGTAATGTTTGAAGTTCTTAGTTTTTATAAATTTTTTAAAATTACATCTTTAAAGAAAAATAAAGATTTTATTCAAAAATTTCTTACTAAAAATAAAATAAGAGGAACTATTATTATTGCTAAAGAAGGATTGAACGGAACAATATCAGGTAAAAATAAAGATATAGAAAAAACCACTAAAAAGATTAAATCAATTTTTTCATTTAAAAATTTTGATAATAGTAATAATTCAAAATCTAAATTTCAACCTTTTCACAAACCGAAAGTTAAAATCAAAAAAGAAATTGTCCCTATGAATTTAACGATAAAATCTAAAGAAAGAAATTTAGAAACACATCTAAATCCAAATGAATGGAATAAATTAATCAAGAAAAAATATACTCATATATTAGATACAAGAAAACCTTTCGAATATAAAGTAGGAACATTTAAAAGATCAGTAAATCCAAATGTTAAAAACTTTAGAGATTTTCCAAAATATTTAAATAAATTAGAAAAAGATAAACCTGTAGCTATGTTTTGTACTGGTGGTATACGATGTGAAAAAACATCAGTATATTTGAAGAAAAAAGGTTTTAAAAATATCTATCAATTGAATGGTGGTATTTTAAATTATCTTAAAAAGATTAAGAAAAAAGATAGCATGTGGACAGGTGAGTGTTTTGTTTTTGATAACAGAATTAGTCTTAAACATGGACTCAAAGCCGGCAGTTATTATATTTGCAGTGGATGCAGAAAACCAATTAACTTTAAAGACAAAAAATCGAAAAAATATGAGGAAGGTGTTTCATGTCCAAATTGTCACGATAATTTAACAGAAATTCAAAAAGAACGATTTAGAATGAGACAAAAACAAATAAATCTTGCTAAAAAGACTGGATCAAAGCATATATTCCAAAAAGAATTTAAATAGAAATAAATTGCCAAAAAAAATAAATTTAACAAAAGATCCTATCTGGGATCTCTTAAGAAAAGTAACAATACCTGCAAGTGTAGGTTCGTTATTCCAAACGTTTTATAATTTAGTTGACACTTGGTTTGCAGGTAAAATATCTGCTGAAGCTATAGGAGCAATCGCTAAGTCATTTCCAATATATTTTACAATTATTGCTGTTGGTGTTGGTATAGGGGCTGCAACAAATGCAATAATTGGAAATTCTATAGGTGAAAAAAAAGAACGTGTAGCTTCAATGTATATTGCTCAATCATTAGTTTTTGCTTTATTCATTTCTATATTGGTAACTCTTTTTGGACTGAATGCTTCAAACTTTTTACTAGGTATCATGGGTTCTGATGTTTTAGGGATAGCGCTTACTCGTGAATATCTAGATATTATTTTTTATGGAACATTTATTGTACTTTTGCAAATATCTTTAAATGGCACTCTCAATGCTCAAGGGGATACTAGGAGTTATAGAAATGTATTAATTTTCAGTTTCTTTTTAAATATTTTTTTAAATCCCTTATTTATATGGGGCTATGGCTTTATTCCAGGATTTGGAATTGCAGGTCTTGCGATTGCCACTGTTATATCTCAGTTATTAGGTACAATATATTTAGCCTACAAAGTTAATCAATGTAAAATAAGAAAATATTTAAAACTAGTATGCTTTATTCCTAAATTTGATTATTTAAATGCATTAACAAAACAATCTATCCCAGTAATGTTTAGCATGTTGTTTATTGGTGTTGGAATTTTTAATATTTTATATTTTATCGGTAAATTTGGAGACTTAGCTACAGCAGGATATGGTGCAGCTTTAAGAGTTGAGCAAGTTTTTTTATTACCAGTAATTGGCTTAAATACAGCGGTACTATCTATTGGCGGACAAAATTTTGGCGCAAAAGAATATAATAGAATTAGAGAGCTTTATTCAAAGGCTCTTTTATTTGGATCTTCATTTATGGTTGCAGCAGGTATAATATTATTTTTTGGTGCAGATTTTTTTGTCTCACAATTTACAGATAATCCAGAAGCTATTATCCACGGAGCGATATATCTTAAGGTTGCAGCTTTAATTGGTCCAATTTATCCAGTATTTTTTATTACTACGGCTGTATTTCAGGCATTAAAAAAACCTATATACAGTTTGTATTTGAGTATTTTACGATTAACCGCATTTCCATTTCTTTCTTTGTGGTATGTTATTAACATAAGAGGTGGTGATTATACTGATATATTTTATACAATAATGGCTACTAATTGGGTAATGGGTATTGCTCTAATCATATTCATTGGATATTTCTTAAATAATGTATTTAAGCAAAAGAAAAGTCATTTTAGTTACTAGTATTTCAGCATTAGTATTTTTTTTTACTTACACTGACATCAAATCACAAGATATTAAAATAACAGATGGCGACACAATTAGAATTAATGGAGATAAGATTAGATTTAGCGGTATCGATACTCCTGAATTAAAACAAACATGTACTAAAGATGGCGAAAAGATATTTTGTGGATTAAATGCTAAAAAAATCCTTGTTGATAAAATTGGAAATAACAAAGTGACTTGTGTAAAAGAGGGTAAAGATCGATATAAAAGAATCCTGGCAGAATGTTTTGTTAATAATGATAGTTTATCTAGTTATTTAGTTAGAAGTGGTTATGCATTTGCTTATAGAAAATATTCTAAAAAATTTATATCCGATGAAGAATTTGCTAAATCTAATAAACTCGGGATGTGGTCAATGAAATTTGACTATCCATGGGATTGGAGAAAAAAAAATTAATACCTAATCTTTTTTTAAATTTTTTTCTAATTTTCTAACAAAGAAAGAAACAATTAAGATTAAAACCAAATATTCCAGTATCAAAAAAGTGTAAATTTCTAAAGGGCGATAAGTTGTGACAACTAATTCGTTTGCTTTTCTAGTTAAATCTCCAATACCAATTATTGATACTAATGAAGACATTTTTAATACATATACAAACTGATTTCCTATTGCTGGCAAAATATTTTTTATTGCTTGAGGTAAAATTACCAATCTTAACCTTTTAAAAAAATTTAAACCTAGTGAGCTTCCAGCTTCCCATTGAGCTTTTTTTATTGAATTTATACCTGCTCTAAAGATTTCAGCCTGAAATGCACTTTCGCTTATTGCAAGAGCAATTATCCCAGATACAAATGGACTAAAGCTAATCCCCGTCATTATTGGTAATCCGTAATAAATCCACAAAATTAAAACTAATAGCGGAACAGCTCTTACAATCTCAACATAACCAATATTAATATAAGTTAAAAATTTATTTTTAGCTAAAGATGGAATAGCAACTATTAGACCAAGAATCATAGATATAATAATTGATACTACCGAGATATAAATAGTGGTTGTTAAACCACTTAACAAAAATTTTAAATTTGTTAATCCTTCAATGTTGTTTGGGGAAATTATAAACCATCCCAATTCTTGATCCGTACAAGAAGAGAGCGGAATAATTAAAAGTAAAAAAAATATATTTTTCACTCTTAAAGTTATAGAGAATTAAATATTAATATCTAACTGATTATAAACTTTTAAGATTATACTTAGATAATAATTTTTCAAAAAAACCAGAATTTTTTTTCTTTTCAATCCATTTACTCACATAATCATTCCAAACAGTATCACTTTTTGGCACCATCATTGCTAAAAAGGCTGGATTTTTTTCACCATCCTGTACTATTGCTAGTTGAGGATATTTGATAACTAATTTATTTGCTTCAGTCGAACTCGTAATATTTCCATCAGCTCTGCCTGCTAAAACTTCTTGAAAATCTCTAGCTGGAGCTTCAACAGATTTTAATGTTGAATTTGGAAAAAATTCCTTAGCTTTTTGCTCTTGAGAGGTTCCTAAAGTAGTAGCTATTTTAACACCATTTTTATTTAAAGAGTTCCAAGTTGGAAATTTGTTTAGATTTTTTTTAAGAACAAGTGGAACGGTTCCATATTTATAGTATGTAGATGTAAAACCAGCTACTTCTGCTCTTTTTGCAGTCTTAGTAACACTCGTTGAAATGTCATACCTGCCTGAAGTAATTCCAGAAACTATTGTTTTCCATTCAGTTGGTACAAAAGTTACTTTAACACCCATATCTTTAGCTAATTCGTTCATTACATCTATATCAAAACCTTTATATTTATTTGTAGCTGGATCTTTCATTGTCATTGGATCCCAGTCTCCTGTAGTTCCAACTTTTAATTCACCAGATGCCAATATTTGATCTAATTTTGTTTCTGCGTTAACTGATAGGGGTAAAAGCACTAATAGTGCAAGTAAGATTATTTTTTTCATGGGTATTTCTAGCTTAAAATTAAGAATTAGAAATCTATAACCTTGACGCACTATCATTTATCCATGAACATAAATGCTCTGAAAATGAACGTCTAACAAATAAATTAACTAAGTTTTGATCTTTATGATGAATTATAACATCAATGTTATTTAGTAATGTTTGTGTTGTAGAACCTTTTTTATCTTTAAATTCGTTAAAATTAAAAGGACTACCTGAGGCAAATAATTCAAAAATGTTTTCTCCTTTTAATTCTAGCAATACTAATTGATCAGTTACATCAGTAACTGCTCCTAAGTTAGTTTTAGAAATACTATTATATAGCTTCTCTTCTAATTCATATATATTACTATCTTTTTGAACTCCTTCATTTGAAAAGATCATCCATTCATCTGGACTTAACCAGATTGAGGTAAGTTTATCGCTTGAAGATGAAGTGTTGGCTTCTGTAGGTAGTATCATGTTTAAGTTTTTACCAACTGATGTAAAAAATTCTCTTTTTTTTCCTCTTAAATTAAGTTTCATTATTGGAGAAATTTCTTTAATTGATAAACCATTATGGTTTATTTCATCTTTTAAAATACTATTATAATTAAGCATTTAACCTCTTATTTTCTTCATCAAAAAATACTGGATTAGCTACAGTTACACTAATTGTTTTATCTTCCATTGGAATAAATAATTTTTTACCCATCATATCTTTTCCACCTCTAACAACTGCTAAAGCAATAGATTTATTCAAATTTGGACTGAAATAACTAGAAGTTACATGTCCTAACATTTGGATAGGATTTTGTTTTAATTCGGATACAATTTGAGCACCTTCCTCTAAAATTATATTTGGATCATCAGTTAACAATCCAACTAATTGTTTTCGATCCTCTCTCATTGTATCAGATCTATATAGAGATCTTTTGCCAATAAAATCATATTTCTTTTTACTAACTATCCAATCCATTTGAAGATCAATAGGAGTCATTGTTCCATCTGTGTCTTGACCAACTATAATGAAACCTTTTTCTGCTCTTAATAAGTGCATTGTTTCTGTACCATACGGAGTAATATTAAATTCTTTTCCGGCTTCTATACATTTTTCCCAAAGCGCTTTACCAAAACTTGCTTGAATATTAATTTCATAACTATGCTCCCCAGTAAAACTTATTCTCATTACTCTACATTTAATGTTGTTAATTTTTACCTCTTTAAAGGACATGTGAGGAAAATTTTCATCAGAAAGATCCAAATCTGGAATTATTTTTTTTAATATCTTTTTACTATTAGGACCACAAACACTAGCAGTTGCATAGTGGTCAGTAACGGAAGTTAAATATACATCTAGCTCAGGCCATTCAGTTTGTAGATAATCCTCAAGTTTTCCTAAAACATTAGCAGCACCACCAGTTGTAGTAGTCATGAGATAATGGTTTTCTCCTAACCTGGTAGTAACACCATCATCATAAACCATTCCATCTTCGTTAAGCATTAGACCATATCTGCATTTACCAATGGCAAGTTTTGACCAGGCATTAGTGTAAACTCTATTTAAAAATTCAGAAGCATCACTTCCTTGAATATCAATTTTACCTAGTGTAGATGCATCTAAAATCCCAGCACTTTCTCTTGCAGCTTTACTTTCTCTCTGTACCGCTTGATGCATAGTTTCTCCATTAATGGGATAGTACCAACCTCTTTTCCATTGACCAACATTTTCAAATTCAGCTTTATTTTCAATATGCCAATGATTCATCGCTGTTCTTCTAAATATGTCAAAAAATTCTCCAACACTTCGTCCAACAATAGTTCCAAAAGTTAAAGGAGTGTAGGGAGGTCTAAAGGTTGTAGTACCAAGTTCGCCCATTTTTACACCTGCAGTATCAGAAATTATTCCAAGGGCATGCATATTTCCTAGTTTACCTTGATCAGTACCCATACCGGTTGTTGTGTATCTTTTTACGTGTTCAATTGATCTAAAACCCTCACGTAATGCTAATTTAATATCCTTTGCTGTAGCGTCATTTTGATAATCCACAAATGGTTTAGTTTTTCCAATGGCTTTATCAGATGGAAGTAACCAGATATTCCTCTTTGAAGTTTCTTCTTCACTTTCTATTGCAATATTATCAAAATCAGTTTGATCTATTTTTAAAAATTCTTTTAGTTTAATTGACAATTCATTTATTATTTCTTTTAAATTAAAATTTCCATTGCATGAACCAACGCTAATTTGATCTGAAGGGTATTTATTAGGTAAAAATACATTGTTATCTTCATCAAATTTTAATTTACCACCTGATTGAGTAAATAAATGTACAGCAGGTGTCCAACCACCCGCTACTCCCAAACAATCACATGAAATATTAATTCTTTTACCTGTTACAGTCATTCCATCATTTGATAATCTCATTATTGAAATATTATCAAGTCTTCTATAACCATTTGTATCAACAACGGTATGTGACCAGTAAATTTTTATTCCTGTTTGTTCAACAGCTTTAACAATTTTTGAATTTGAGTTATCTCTAATATCTACAATAGCATCTACTTTGATACCTTTATTGTGTAAACATAATGCACTTTCATAAGCACTATCATTATTTGTAAAAAAAACATTTTTTTCACCACATTTAACACCAAAGTAATCAGCATATTTTTTTACAGCAGTTGACAAAATTATTCCTGGTCTGTCGTTATTATTAAATACGAGTGGTCTCTCTAAAGCACCAGTTGCAAGAATTACTTTTTTAGCCCTAATTTTTAAAAGTCTTTGTCTAACTTTGTTATTTTTATTTTTTTTTTCTAAATGATCTGTTAAATTTTCTCTAGCTAATAGATAATTATATCCATGATATGCCGCTACACTTGTTCTTGTTTTAATTTCCAGGTTACTAATATTTTTTAGCTCATTTATTTCTTTTTTGATCCAATCAGAGGAACCTTGATTGTTAATTTTATTAAACTCTTTATCTTGATAAATGGTTGCACCACCAAGTTCATTTTTTTCATCAATCAATAAAGTTTTAAAATTATTTTTTGCGGCATTTTTTGCAGCCAATATTCCTGATATACCTGCTCCAACAACTAGAACATCACAATGAATATTTCTATGATCATAAATGTCTGGATCTTTCTCAGTTGGTGATTTACCTAAACCAGCTGAGTGTCTAATGAAAAACTCATATTTTTCCCAAAAGCTGGCTGGCCACATGAAAGTTTTATAATAAAAACCTGCAGGTAAAAATGGAGAAATTAGATTATTTATTCCACCAATATCAAAATTTACGTTTGGCCAACAATTTTGGCTTGAAGCTTCCAAACCTTCATAAATTTCAACTTCTGTAGCTCTAACATTTGGTTCTGTTCGATTTGTATTATCATTAACCTGAACAATAGCATTTGGTTCTTCTGAACCAGCTGTCATTATTCCTCTTGGTCTATGATATTTAAAACTTCTTCCTACTAAATGAACATCATTAGCAAGTAGGGCGGATGCTAATGTATCACCTTTAAATCCATAATATGTTTTACCATTAAACTTAAATGAAACTCTATGCGTTTCATCTATATATTCACTAGATTTTACTCTTAAATTTGCTGACATATTATTCTAGTGGTGGTTTTTCACCCATTTTATAAACTAATTTGATTTCATCATTAGAAGTGTCTCTGACCATATTGAACCACTTTCTACATCCATGCGCATGGTTCCATCTTTCAAACTGAACACCCTTAATATTTTTTCTCATAAATAAATATTCTGCCCATTCATCATCACTTAATTCGGTAGGTTGTTTTGGCCTTTCTATGTGTGCTTCACCACCAGCCTTGAATTCTTGCTGATCTCGCTCTCCACAATAAGGACAATTAATTACAAACATTAGTGAGCAACAGCTGCGGCCCCATGTTCATCAACAAGATCACCACTAACAAATCTATTTAAATTAAATGCAGCATTAAGTTTATGTGGTTCATCATTTGCAATTGTATGAGCAAATAAATCTCCTGACCCTGGAGTTGCTTTAAATCCACCAGTACCCCAACCACAATTAAAATATAAACCTTTAATTGAAGTTTTACTTAATATCGGACTTGCATCAGGGCAAATATCAACAATACCTCCCCATTGTCTTAACATTCTCATTCTACTGAAAATTGGATAGAGTTCCAATATAGCATTAAGTGTACCTTCCACTATTTGATGACTTCCTTTTTGAGAATAAGAAACATAATCATCAGTTCCTGCACCTATAACAAGCTCACCTTTATCAGATTGACTAACATAAGCATGAACCGCATTTGACATTACGACAGTATCAATAACTGGTTTTACTGGTTCAGAAACTAAAGCTTGTAATGGTTTGCTTTCCAAAGGTAGTCTTAACCCTGCCATGTTTGCTATAACACTTGAATGACCTGCTGCAACAACTCCAACTTTGTTAGTTTTAATAAATCCTTTTGTTGTTTCAATTCCTTCTACACTATCACCATTTCTTTTAATTCCTTTAACTTCACAATTTTGAATAATATCAACACCCATCTCGTCAGCACCTCTAGCATAACCCCAAGCAACGGCATCATGCCTTGCAGTACCAGCTCTTCTTTGAAGCGTTCCACCTAAGACAGGATATCTTATATCAGGTGAAGTATTAATAATTGGGCAAAATTTTTTAACTTCTTCAGTATTTAAATATACAGCATCAATTCCATTTAATCTATTAGCATGTGTTCTTCTTTTTAAGTCTCTGACATCTTGTAGATTGTGAGCAAGGTTCATTACACCTCTTTGACTAAACATAACATTGTAGTTTAATTCTTGTGATAAACCTTCCCATATTTTTAATGCATGGTCATATAGACCAGCACTCGCATCCCATAAATAATTTGATCTTATGATTGTTGTATTACGACCAGTGTTTCCACCACCAATCCAACCTTTTTCAACAACAGCAATATTTTTCATATTGTGTTTCTTTGCTAAATAGTAAGCAGTTGCCAATCCATGACCACCACCACCAACAATTACAGCATCATATTCTTTTTTTGGTTGTGGGTCTTTCCATGCTTTTTGCCAATTTTCATGATAGCTAAAAGCATTTTTAATTAGCGAAAATATCGAGTATTTGTTTTTCATTATTCGCAATAATTACTTTATAAATATTGAATATTCAATACAATCAGTTATATCAATGTCGCAGTGGAAGAGTGGGTGAGAGGCTGAAACCAGTCGTTTGCTAAATGACCGTGCGAGGAAACTTGTACCGAGGGTTCGAATCCCTCCTCTTCCGCCATCAATATAGAGGCTGATCTTTAAAGTAGTCTTTCATAATTATAGGTTTTTTTTCTAATATATATCTATAGACGTTATAGTTTTCCAATACACGTTGCACATAGTTTCGAGTTTCTCTAAATTTAATCAACTCAACCCAATCAACATAATCAACCTGTTTTTTTTGCGGATCTTTATTAATTTTTTTCCAATATTTAACTCTATTAGGACCCGCGTTGTAAGCAGCTGTTGCAAATGGGTACGCTCCATCATACTGAAGTATTAATCCAGCAATATAATGTGACCCCAAATTAATGTTATATTCTGGATCAGTAGTTAATCTTGATTTTGAATATGGAAGTTTTGCTTGCTTTGAAACAAGTTTAGCAGTGTAAGGCATCAATTGCATTAATCCTTTTGCACCTGCATGGCTATTTGCACTTAAATCAAATTCACTTTCTTGTCTTATAATTGATAATATAAAAGCACTTTCAGGAATTTTTCTGCCGTTAATAGTTTTAGGTGTACTTATAATTGGATAGTTAAATTGATTATGAAATCTTTTTTGATAAGAGGCTATTTTAGAAACTTGAATTGCAAAATCATATCTTTCAATACTAGTAGCTAATTCAGCAGCAAGTAATTCACTTCCTCTTTTAATGTTATCATTTGCAAGGTGTCTTAAAATATATTTTGTATATTTATCTTTTTTAAGTTCATCTAGTAAATAAATTATCTTAACTAACTCTTTGTTATAAAAAATATATCTATATTTATTATCAACCTCCATATCATTATTAAGTGTAAATTTACCATTAGGATTTAATTTTAAAAAAGCTAACTGGCCATAGTATGTAGTAAGATACTTTGATGCTTCTTGATACCATTTAAGTGATTGTTCTTTATTCCCCAGTTTTTCATAAGTTCTTCCAAGCCAAAAAGCACCTCTAGATGTGCTGATTGGATAACTGACATTTTTATAAAAATTAAGAAAATGATCTTTTGCTATTAAAGGATCTTTTAAAAAACTTAAAGCTATCCATCCACTCATCCATTCAGCCTCAGCAAATTCTGCACCTGCAGTCATACCGTGCTCACTAGTAATTTTATAAGCTATTTCATATTTTTTTTTATAAATTAATTTTCTAGATATTATTTCTCGCTCTTTCCACCATTTTTCTGGCATCACTAAATAATCTTTATCATTTCTAATCTTCATTAAAATTTCAACAGAAGAATCTACACGTCCTTTTTTTCTTCTCCATTTTAAGCGATCATAATTTAAGCCAGCATCATTTTTAAATTTTTCTGGAACATTTTTAATAGCTTGGTCTACACCATAACCTTTGCTCATTAAGATATGTCTTGCGGTATACAAAAGCTCATAATCTTTAGGTAAATACCTAGTTAATCTTCTTAGATCCCAATATTTATTATTCCAAGCTAAATAATCTGCTCTTTTAATATAATCATCTGCATTAAGATATTTTTTAAATTTTTTTCTAAAAAATTTTAATTCATTTTTTGATATGCTTGCTGTAATCCATCCTTTTTTTATCAGATTTATTCCTTTTGTTTTTTCACCTATTAATATGTAACTTTCTCCTAATATCATCTGGCCATATCCACTAAGTGGATCTTTACCAGCAAACCAATTAATTATTTTTTTTGGAGATACTTTTGAAGTTGATAATTTGTGTTCTGCCAAATATCTTAATCTATCTATCCTTGGATATTGATTATTTCGATCTATAAAAACCTTGTAATCATAAAAAGACGCCTGATTTCTTGTTGTTAGAAGGTATCTCCACTTAATAAAATTATATATAGATTTATCTTTTGCTTTTTTTGCAATCTTTAAAGAAGAGGTCCATCTACTTCTCTGCATTTCAGAAATAGCTTTTCTTGCAATATTAAAATCCTTTTTGCTATAATATTTTGATATTTTGAAACTACGTGATGTAGTAACACCAGGTATAGATGGTTTTTTTTTTGGAATCTTGAATGATAGTTTCTTATCTTTAATATCCTTAACTTTTTTTGGAATTTTCTTTTCAACGATTTTGATTTCTTTAATTTTTTTTGGTTTTTTTATTGGAATAAGAATATTTTGAGTTAATTTTTTTACTATTTCTTCATCAGTTAACGATGGTTTTTTTAAAGGAATTAGTATCGCTGTTTCAGCTGAAAGATTATTAATATTTACTATGATTGATATTACCAAACTGATAAATAATAATTTTTTAAGCATAATCTTTTAGTATATGAATCTATAAACTATGTTATAAGTATTTATGTTCAAAGGATCAAATGTTGCTTTAATTACTCCATTTAAAAATAATGGTCTTGATGAGGAAGCTTATATAAAATTAATCCATTTTCATATGGATAATGGAACTAGTGGATTGGTGCCTGCTGGAACGACAGGGGAGTCTCCAACACTTAGTCATGATGAACATCAAAGAGTTATTGATTTATGTATTAAAGAAAGCAACGGTAAAATTCCTATAATAGCTGGAACAGGTTCTAATTCAACGGAAGAAGCAATTTCTCTTACTTCTCACGCTGAGAAAGCTGGTGCAGATGGAGCACTAATTGTAACACCTTATTATAATAAGCCAACCCAGGAGGGTTTATATCAACATTATAAAGCCATAAATGATAAATGCGGAATACCAATCATCATTTACAACATACCGAGTAGATCTGTTATTGATATGTCTGTTGATACAATGGCTAGACTATTTGAATTGAAGAATATTGTTGGTGTAAAGGATGCAACTGGAAATTTAGATAGAGTAGATCAACAATTATCAAAGATGGGAAAAGAGTTTATTCAAATGACAGGAAACGATGAAAATGCTTTTGAGTTTAACAAAAGAGGGGGAGTAGGTGCAATTAGTGTAACTGCAAATATTGCTCCAAAACTTTGTTCAGATTTTCAAAAATTTTCAGTTTCTCAAAATGAAAATGATTTAATCGAAGCTAAAAAATTAGATGATATATTACAACCTGTTCATGATGCGATGTTTGTAGAGAGCAATCCAAGCCCTGTAAAATTTGCAGCCAAATTGATGAATTTATGTGACGATGAAGTTAGACTGCCACTAGTCAAGGTAACTGATAAGACTCAAAAAATTGTAAAAGAAACACTGCAGTCTGCAAAATTGATTTAATGAACAAAAAGACCAATCCTGGTTTAAAAATAATCTGTTTAAATAGAAAAGCTAGTTTTAACTATTTTTTTGAAGATCTTTTGGAGGCAGGAATAGTTTTAAAAGGTTCGGAGATTAAATCAATTAGAGACGGCAAAGTTAATATAGCAGAGTCTTATGCAGTAGAAAAAAACGGAGAATTGATTTTGATTAATGCTCATATAGCTCAATATAAGCAGGCAAGTTATTCGAGTCATAATCCAACAGATGAGAGAAAACTTTTGCTTAATAAAAAAGAAATAACCAAATTAATTGGTAAAATGCAAAGAGATGGCTTCACGATAGTTCCAACAAAAATGTATTTTAAAAAAGGTAAAGCCAAAATTGAGTTAGCTGTTGCAAAAGGAAAAAAACAATTTGATAAAAGAGCAACAAAAAAAAATAGAGATTGGAACCGTGACAAAGCTAGATACATCAGGAAAACAAGCTAAAATAACTTATTTAGGAATAGGTTCTAATCTAGGTAATAAAAAAGATAATATTGAAAAAGCTAAATCTCTTTTAATTGAAAACAATATAAAATTAATTTCAGTATCTAGTTATTATAATACTCCTTCTTGGCCAAATCCAAAAAATCCTAATTTTATAAACATAGTTGTTAAAGCTAAATGTGCTCATGAACCAGAAATATTATTAGGCATATGTAAATTTATTGAGTCTAAGTTAGGGAGAAAAAAAACTCCAAAAAATTCTCCACGTGAATGTGATATTGATATAATTGATTTTGACAGAAAAATCACAAGAAATGGTTTAATCCTTCCACATAAAATGATGCATCTAAGAAACTTTGTACTTATCCCATTATTTGAGATCGAAAAGAATTGGAGTCATCCAATAACGAAGACTAATATCAAAAAATTGATTTTTTCCTTACCAAATAAAGACATTAGGTCTATTAAAAAAATTTGAATTAATGTTATAATTAAATATGCTCAATTCAAATGAATTAATAAATAAAGTAAAAGGATATAATAAATTTTTAAATCCTGAGAGATTAGATAAAGCTTATAATTTTGCAGTAAAAGCACATCAAAATCAAAAAAGAGCATCTGGTGATCCTTACTCAGTTCATCCAATTGAGGTGGCAAATATTCTTACAGATTTAAAATTAGATAGCGCAACCATCACAACAGGGTTATTACATGACACCATAGAAGATACTTTTGCTACCTATGATACAATTAAAACTGAATTTGGTGATGAAGTTGCTGAATTGGTAGATGGAGTTACAAAGATATCAGTATTTGAAAATACAGCTGGTGCTAACTCTAAGGTAGAAAACTTTAGAAAATTAATTTTAGCTACATCAAAAGATATAAGAGTTTTATTAGTTAAAATTGCAGATCGTCTTCACAATATGAGAACGATTAAAGCAATACCTAAAGAGGACAAAAGAAAAAGAATAGCACAAGAAACTATGGAAATTTATGCTCCATTGGCCGATAGAATGGGAATGCACAGAATTCGAGATGAATTAGAAGATTTGTCTTTTGAAATTTTAAATAACGATGCAAGAAAATTAATCAAGATAAGACTTGATGAAATCAAATTAGATAAAAAAGATATTTTTGAAGAACTTTCATTTGAATTAAGTGAAATTTTAAATGACAATCATATTAATGCTGAAATTTACGGGAGAGAAAAAACGCCTTTTTCAATTTGGAGAAAGGTTCAGAAAAAAAGAGTATCTTTAGAACAAGTTACTGACATCATTGGTTTTCGTATAATTTTACAAAATATAGATGATTGCTACAAAACATTAGGTATATTTCATAAAAAATGGAATTGTATACCTGGAAAGTTTAAAGATTATATCTCTTCACCAAAAATTAATGGATATAAATCTATACATACAGCAGTAATAGGTTCTAATAAAAAACCCATTGAAATTCAAATAAGGACAAATGAGATGCATGAATTCGCTGAAAGAGGAGTTGCATCACATTGGCAATATAAATCATCTGAAAGATTTAATTCATTAAGCTGGAAAGAATATGATTGGTTAAAAGATTTAGTAGAAATTATTGAAAAAAATGAAAATCCTGAGCATTCATATGAATACACTAAGCTTCAAATGTTTCAGGAAAATGTATTTTGTTTTACACCTAAAGGCTCTGTAATTAAATTACCAAAGGATGCAACACCAATAGACTTTGCGTATGCTGTTCACACTAAAATTGGCAACACTGCAATTGGATGTGAAATAAACGGAAATAAATCTGAACTACAAGATATTTTGAGAAATGGTGATAGAGTTAATATAATTACCTCTAAAAATCAGTCACCGTCATTACATTGGATACCTACAACAAAGACAGGTAAGGCTAGATCGGCCATAAGAAGATACTGGCATGATAAGGGTGAGCAAAAAGAAGAAAGAATAAAAAAATACAACACAACACTCTGGATTTCACTTCCCGATCAACCTGGTCAATTAGGTGATATTAGCTCACTTATAGGAAGCCATAAACTTAACATATCTAATGTTGAGATGGTGGGTAAAAATCCAAAATATATTAATTTTAAATTTAAATTGATAATTACTAATCTTAAAAATTTTACTAATTTTATTGCAGAGCTTAAACAAAAGGGTATAAAATTTAAGATAATTAGACACGAAGATAAAAGAAATGCTTTCACTCAAAAAATCCTTAAATATTTTAAAAAAGACTGATGCTTTATTAGAGGGCCATTTTGTATTATCTTCAGGTCTACATTCTTCGAAATATATTCAATGTGCAAAACTTTTAAGTCACCCAAATTTAGCACAAAAAATATGTAAATCATTAGCCAATAAAATAAAAAAAAAATATAGAAAAATTGATCTAATATTAGCTCCAGCCATGGGTGGAGTTATAATTGGTTATGAAATAGGAAAACTTTTAAAAAAAGAAACAATTTTTTGTGAAAGAGTAAATGGGAAGTTTATTCTAAGAAGAGGTTTTAATATAAGAAAAGGTTCAAGAGTTTTAATTATTGAAGATGTAATAACCACAGGTAAGTCGAGTTTAGAGTGTGTTAAATTAATTAAAAAAGCTAACGCTAAACTTATTGGTTTTGCTTCTATAATTGATAGATCAACAAAAAAATCATTAAAAATAAAAACTGAAATTATATCTCATTTGAAGATTGATGTTCCAACTTTTAGCAAAAAACAATTACCAAATAATCTTAAATCAATTCCTATTTCAACACCTGGGAGTAGATTTATTAAGTGAAAAGATTAGGTGTAAACATAGATCATATAGCTACAGTAAGAAATGCAAGAGGTGAACAACACCCTGATCCATTTTTTGCAGCATCTCAAGTTGTTAAAATGGGTGCTGACTCAGTTACTATTCATTTAAGAGAAGACAGAAGACATATTAATGATGTTGATGCAAAAAAAATTTGTAAACTTAAAAATATTTTTGTTAATCTTGAAATATCAATGGATAATAAAATTGTTAAAAATGCTCTTAGAATAAAACCTAACTATATCTGTATTGTTCCTGAAAATAGAAAAGAAATAACTACAGAAGGAGGATTAAATTTAACCAAGAATAAAAAAAAATTAAAAATAATAATTGAAAAATTCAAAAAAGTTAAAATTCGTACAAGTTTATTTATAAATCCAACAATCAAAGATATTAAACTTTCAAAAGAATTAAATGCTGACTGTGTAGAGATACATACTGGAAGAATTTCGAACTTAGTTAAATTAAAAAAGAAATATAATGCCGAATTTAGTAGAATAAAAAAAAGTTCAATCTTAGCAAATAAACTAAATATAGAAGTTCATGCTGGTCATGGACTTGATTACAAAACGACAAAAATACTTAATAAGATTAACGAAATTCAAGAATTCAATATAGGTCATTTCATTATTGGCGAGTCCATTTTTTATGGTCTATCTAAAGTTATTAAAAAATTTAAAAAAATATTAAAAAATTAATTTATGAGAATTGTAGGAATCGGTGTTGATATTATCGAAAATAAAAGAATTAAAAAATCATTAAAAAATTTAAATTTTAAAAAAAGGATTTATAGTACTAAAGAATTAGCTCAATCATCTTTATCCAAAAATAAAGTTGGTTTTTTTTCTAAAAGATTTGCAGCTAAAGAGGCCTTTGCAAAAGCTTTAGGCACAGGTTTTAGAGGCAATCTCAACTTTAAAGATATTGAAATTGTTAATGATAAAAAGGGAAAACCTTACTATTTGAAATCAAAAAAAATTTCAAAGGTCATTCATAAAAATTTTAATATTAAGAAATATAACTGTTTTCTATCAATTTCAGACGAAAAAGATTATTCAACTGCATTTACTATAATTCAATCAATATGAAATTTGATAAAAATTTTTTTTCAGAAAATATTAAGACTCTTTTTTATGCTTTAATAATAGCAGTTATAATCAGATCTTTGTTAGTTCAACCTTTCTATATTCCTTCATCTTCAATGGAACCAACATTGCTTGTAGGGGACAGACTCTTTGTAACCAAATATTCCTATGGTTATAGCAAACATTCATTTCCATTTAGCCCACCATTATTTAAAAATAGAATAATTTTTAGCTCACCTCAAAGAGGAGATGTAATTGTCTTTAAAACACCTGCTGATAATAGAACTGATTATATTAAAAGACTAATTGGACTTCCTGGTGATAAAGTTCAATTTATAGATGCAAATTTATACTTAAATAATAGTGAAATTTTAAAATCAAAAATTGTAAATAAGACTAAAATTTATTGTGGTAGCAGGACTATTGATGTTTACAAATTTGAGGAAAAATTACCAAACGGTAAAAAGTTTCACACGGTTTATTTAAAAGATTACACATATCAAAACTCTGATGTATTTACTGTACCAGAAGACCATTATTTTTTTCTAGGAGACAATAGAGATTGCTCAAAAGATAGTAGATATTTAACAAGCGTTGGATATGTTCATAAAAATAATTTAGTTGGTAAAGCGCAATTTATTTTTTTTTCTTCTGATAAAAAAATTGGGAGCATGTTTGCATTCTGGAAATGGCATAAATCCATTAGATTTAATAGAACTTTTAATAAGATTAATTAATGAAAAAAAATTATCAAAGTTTAGAAAAAAAAATTAATATCAAGTTTAAAAATACAAATTTATTAATTCAATCACTTACTCATAAAAGTCACAATTCGCTTAAAAATAATGAAAAAATTGAGTTCTTGGGAGATCGTGTTCTTGGATTAGTTATAGCAAAAAAACTTTTAGAAATTTATCCTGATGAAAAAGAAGGCATATTAGATAAAAAATTTGCCTCTCTAGTAAATAAGAGAACTTGCTTAGAAATAGCTAAAAATATAAATCTAGAAAAATACATATTAACTTTTAATCCTAATAATAAAAAAATTAAAATTGAAGATAAAATCATTTCTGATTGTTGTGAGGCTTTAATTGGAGCATTATATCTTGATAAAGGATTAAACATTACTGAAAAAATAATATTAGATTTATGGAAAAATCATATTAAGAAAAGTGTAGTTACACAAATTGATGCAAAGACTAAATTACAAGAATTAGCGTTAAAAAGTTTCAAGAAACTTCCAATTTATAAACTTATTTCAAATACAGGTCCACGACATAAGCCATTGTTTAAAGTTGGCGTTAAACTCCCTAATACTAAATATTTTATTGCCCTTGGTAAATCAAAAAAAGATGCTGAACAAAATGCTGCAATTGTGTGTCTGAAAAATGTTAAGTGATTGAAAAATGAATTGGATCGATGAAGGTTTTTTAATAAATAAGAATAGATATAGTGAAAATTCCTTAATCGTTGAAATTTATACTAAAGATCACGGTAAGATAGTTGGCATAATATTTGGTGGAACCTCTAAAAAGATCAAAAATTATTTACAAATAGGTAATAAGTTACATGTAAATTTTAATTCTAAAAATGAAAATAAGATTGGATATTTCAAAGTTGAAATTTTACAAGCTTATAGTCCACTATACTTTGATCACAAACAAAAGCTTTCATGCATTACTTCAGCAGTTAATTTAATTAAAATTTTAACAGCAGAGTCTCAAGCTAACTTAAAGATTTATAAAATAATTGAGAATTTTTTTATGATTTTAAAAGATAATGACTGGCTAAAAAAATATGTATTTTGGGAATTAGAATTACTTAAACTATTAGGATACGATCTTGAATTAGAAAAACTTGTAGAAAAAGATATAGTTAAAAATGAAACAGTGTATTATGCAAGTTCTTCAACTGAAAAAAAATATGTTCCAAATTTTTTAATTGAAAAAGATATTGAAGTTAGTGATATTAAAATTTTATTAAGCGGTTTGAAATTAGTTGGAGATTATCTTGATAAAACCATTTTAAAACCAAATAATTTAAATTATCCAAATAGCAGATTATTATTTTTAAATTCTTTCAAATAGTTACTTTATTATTTTATCAATTCTATCTGCGTAATAACTAACTATAGCATTTGCACCAGCTCTTTTAAATCCAACCAAACTTTCATATATAATGTCTTCATTAACTAATTTTTTCTGTATCGCATTAGCAATTAAACTATATTCTCCTGAAACCTGATACGCAAATACTGGTATTTTAAATTTTTCTTTTACTGATTTAATGATATCTAAATATGGCATGCCTGGTTTAACCATGACCATGTCTGCGCCTTCCTTAATATCAAGTGCTACCTCCCTTAAAGCTTCATCACTATTTTTAAAATCCATCTGATAAGTTTTTTTATCACCTTTTAATGATCCTTTTGAACCTACTGCATCTCTAAATGGTCCATAAAAACTTGAAGCATATTTTGCTGCATAAGACAAAATTTGAACATCTTGATAATTTGATTTATCTAAGGCTTTTCTGATTTTTCCAATTCTTCCATCCATCATATCGGAGGGGGCCAATACATCACATCCCATCTCTGCTTGTAACAAAGATTGATTGACCAAAACTTCTATTGTTTCATCGTTTATAATTTGATTTGATTTAATTAATCCATCATGACCATGTGATGTGTATGGATCAAGAGCTACATCACACATTATCCCAATTTGATTTTTATATTTTTTTTTAATTTCCAGGATAGCTTTGCAAACTAAATTATTTTCATTTAATGACTCTGATCCAATTTCATTTTTTAAACTATTCTTAGTTTTTGGGAAAAGAGCAACCATTGGAATACCTATTTTTAATGCTCTATCAATGATTTGAGACAATCTATTGATTGTATATCTATATACGCCAGGCATTGTAGTTATTGATTCTTTTTTATTAGATCCATCAATTAAAAATACAGGCAATATAAAGTCATTTGCAGTAAGTGTATTTTCTTGAATTAGTCTTCTAGACCATGACTGTTTTCTAGTTCTTCTTAGTCTTAAGCTAGGATATTTTCCAGTAATCATGTTTTAATTTTCTTCCAAATTGCGACAAATGTAATATACACATATACAATAAAAAGGGTACAAAGCAATCACGATGAGTATTGAAAATTCTAAAGTAATTGATTTAAATCTTAAAAAAGATGAGAGGATATTAAACTTTAGTGATTTTCAAAAACAAGAAGTAAATTTTGATATAAATAAATTACAAGAAGCCTACCATCAAATTGTAAAAATAAAAAAATTTGAAGATGCTGGTGTAACACACTTTGGCGCTATATCTTTAACGCAAATTCCTGGAGACCCAGATTCTATTAAGGGCAATAAAGCACGAGGAATTTTTTGGACTAAACCTGACAAATCAGGAAAAGAAGTTACAAGAGACGAAATGATTGATGAGTCAGCATACTCTGAATTTGTAAAAGATTATGAAAATACTTACTTTAAACAAGTATATGATGTTTTATCATCAAAATATAAATTAGGTAGAATGAGAATTCTGCTTAAGGAGCCAAGATCAACATTAAGTTGGCATAGAGATCCTGAACCAAGACTGCATATTCCAATAATTACAAACCCTGGATGTATAATGGTTATAGATAATGTTGCAAAGCATATGCCTGCGGATGGATCAGTTTGGATAACTAATAACACTAAATATCATAATGCGTTTAATGGTGGTGAAGAGAATAGAATTCACTTAGTAGCCTGCGTATTAGACTATAAATTTAATTAATTTGAGAAAAATATTTATTGCATCTGATCATGCTGGATTTGATTTGAAAGAAGCAATCAAAGAATATCTCTCAAAAAAAAAATTAGTTTTTCAAGATTTAGGACCAGATAATGATAAAAGTGTAGATTATCCTATATATGCACATAATGTCGCAAAAAAAGTAAAAGTTAACAAAAATAATGTTGGAATTTTAATTTGTGGGTCAGGAACTGGTATGAACATTACAGCAAATAAACACAAAAATATTCGTGCAGCTCAATGTTTTAATTTGAAATCAACCAAATTATCAAGATTGCATAATGATGCAAATATCATTACATTAGGGTCTAGATTAATATCAAAAAAAAATGCCTTGAATTTTGTTGGTATTTTTTTAAAAACTAAATTTGAAGGTGGCAGACACTCTAAAAGAATAAGGAAAATTTAAATATGTCTAGTGAAAAAAATTACTTAAATGATCATTACAAAAGTTTTTTTGAAGATGGCTTATCAAAAAAAGATCCAGAATTATATAAAGCTATTCAAGATGAGTTGTTACGACAACAACAACATATTGAGTTAATAGCTTCAGAAAACATAGTTTCACAAGCTGTATTAGAAGCACAAGGTTCAGTTCTTACAAATAAGTATGCCGAAGGTTATCCAGGAAAAAGATATTATAATGGATGTGAGCATGTCGATGTTGCAGAAGATTTAGCAATAGATAGATTAAAAAAATTATTTAATTGTAAATTTGCTAATGCTCAACCTCATTCTGGCGCTCAAGCTAATGGTGCTGTATTTTTAGCTTTATTAAGTCCTGGTGACACTTTTATGGGAATGAGTTTAAATTCAGGTGGACATATTACTCATGGATTAAAAATTTCAATGTCAGGTAAGTGGTTTAATGCAATAGGCTATGATGTAGATAAAGAGTCGGAACTTATAGATTATGATAATGTAGAAAAACTTGCATTAGAACATAAACCAAAATTAATTATTGCTGGAGGTAGTGCTTATTCAAGAGTAATTGATTTTAAAAGATTTAGAGAAATTGCAGATAAAGTTGGTGCTTACTTAATGGTTGATATGGCACATTTTTCTGGTTTGGTTGCTGGAAAAGGTTATCCAAATCCTTGTGATCATGCTCATGTTGTAACATCTACAACTCACAAAGTATTTAGAAGTGCTAGAGGTGGAATAATTTTGACTAATCATGAGGACTTAGCAAAAAAATTTAATACTGCTGTGTTTCCCGGATATCAAGGTGGACCTTTAATGCATATAATTGCAGCAAAGGCTGCTGGATTTTTAGAGGCTCTTCAACCTGAATTTAAAGATTATATCCAATCAGTACTTGCTAATGCTAAAATGTTAGCTGAAACATTAAAAAATAATGGCTTTAAAATTTATTCAGACGGAACTGATACTCACTTAATGCTTGTTGATTTAAGACCCTACAATGTTAAAGGAAATTTAGCTGCTGAGAGTTTATCAAGAGCTAATATTACTTGTAATAAAAACGGTATCCCATTTGATACTGAAAAACCTATGATAACCTCTGGTATTAGACTTGGCACACAAGCAGCTACAACAAGAGGTTTTGGTTTAAATGAGTTTAAAACTGTAGGAGAATTAATTACTAAAACATTGAAAGGTTTATCTGAAAACCCAACAGATAACAGCAAAATTGAAGATGAAGTGAGAAATGAAGTTATATCTTTAACTTCTTCGTTTCCTATTTATAAAAATTTATAATTAATGATTTGCTCTATATGTAAGAAAGGTGAGACATCAGTTGTTGACTCACGTCCTACAGAAGATGGTACAGCTATAAGAAGAAGAAGATTGTGCGTTTGCGGAGCACGTTTTACTACATTTGAGAGAGTTCAGTTTAGAGAGATAATGGTTGTAAAAAAGAATGGAAGAAAGTCATCTTTTGATAGGGATAAATTATCTAAATCAGTTTATATAGCGCTCAAGAAACGACCAATTGACACTGAAACTGCTGAAAAATTTATTAGTAAAATTTCACGCACATTAGAGGAATTAGGGCAAAGTGAAATTTCTACAAACACAATAGGGACTATGGTAATGGAGGGACTAAAAGAATTAGATCCAGTTGCATATGTTCGTTTTGCATCAGTTTACAGAAACTTTAGAGAAGAAAAAGATTTCGTTCAATTCGTGGACAAACTTGATGTCTACAAAAAATTATAAATTTTCAATTAAAGATAAATTTTATATGGATCTTGCTTTAGATTTAGCAAGATCTAGAGAAGGACTAACTGGAACCAATCCGTCTGTTGGCTGTATTATTGTTAAACACGGTAAAATAATTTCAGTTGGACAAACATCGTATAATGGCAGACCACATGCAGAGGTTAATGCAATTAAAAATAGCATTGAAAATCTTAATGATGCAACAATGTACGTAACATTAGAGCCGTGTTCTCATCGTGGTGTTACACCTCCTTGTACAAGCTTAATAATAAAATCAAAGTTAAAAGAAGTTATTTATCCAGTTATTGATATTGATCAAAGAGTTAAAGGTAAAACATATAAAATATTAAAATCAAAAAAAATCAAAGTTCGAACTGGATTATTAAAAGAAAAAGTTAAACAATTTTATTTTCCATATTTTTTTAACAGGCAAAAAAAATTACCATTTGTCAGTGGAAAAATTGCAATTTCAAAAAATAATTTAATTTACAGTAAAAAAAATAAAAAAATTACCAATATAAAATCTGATAAATTTACACATTTTTTAAGATATAAAAATGACTCTATATTAATTTCATATAAAACCTTAAATAAAGACAACCCGAAATTAAATTGTAGATTAAAAGGTCTAGAAAAATTCTCTCCAAAGAGAATTATTTTAGATAATAAATTAAACACAAATACAAATAGTTATTTATTCAAAACAGCAAATAAAAAAAATACTATTTTTTTCTACAATGAAGCTCATAAGTCAAAAATTTTAGAGTTTAAAAAAAGTAAGATCACATTGGTAAAGTCAAGTATTAATAATAATAAAAAATTTAATCCTACGATAATTTTTAAAAAACTTTATACTTTGGGATGTAGAAATGTCTTAGTTGAAGGTGGTGATGAACTCACTAAAAATTTTATAAGAAATAGAACTTTTAATCAGTTTTTTTTATTTAAAGGTTCTAAAGATCTATCAAAATCTTTTGAATTTAAGGAATTCAGTGGATTAAAAATTTTAAAAGAGAATTATAAAAAAAGGTTGAAAATTCATTCTAATTTTGGAAAGGATACAATAACTTTATATAAAAATTAAAATGTTTAATGGAATTATATATAATCAGGGAATAATTTCTAAAATTATAAAAAGACCAAAGGGTTTAAATATCTTTGTCAAAAGTGACTTAAAGTTAAGCAACAAAGATATTGGTTTATCTGTTGCTTGTGACGGCGTATGTCTTACTTTGATTTCATATAAAGCTAAAATTA
This sequence comes from Pelagibacteraceae bacterium AG-325-C10, assembly GCA_003282975.1. Classification (GTDB taxonomy): domain Bacteria; phylum Pseudomonadota; class Alphaproteobacteria; order Pelagibacterales; family Pelagibacteraceae; genus Pelagibacter. Next base: position 16,569 of record QBYD01000008.1, on the reverse strand, counting down.
TGGAGTTTTATTTATCTAAAGAAACTATAATAAGATCAAAATTTAAGTATTTAAAAACAAAAGATCAAATTAATTTAGAATTACCACTTAAATATGGAACCAAAATTTCTGGCCACATATGTCAAGGTCATGTTGATACAGTTGGTAAAGTTATAAGTATTAAAAAAATAGATAAATCATATCTTTTTCATTTTGAATTACCAAAAAAAGAAAGAAAACATTTAATTGAAAAAGCTTCTATTTGTGTAAATGGAATATCACTTACTATTTCAAAAGTTTCTAAAAAAGGTTTTGAAATTTGGGTAATACCTCACACCTTTAAAGAAACAAATTTATCAAAACTAAAGAAAACAAATTTGATAAATATAGAGATAGATATCTTATCTAAATACGTTAGAAATTATTTTAATGAAAAAAAATAATTTTGCATCAATTGAAAGTATTATCCAAATTGCTAAAAAAGGTGGGATGTTTATTTTAGTTGATGATGAAAAAAGAGAAAATGAAGGAGATCTAATTATCTCTACATCAGACAGTAATGCTAAAAATATAAATTTTATGGCAAAGTATGGTAGAGGGTTGATATGTTTGGCGCTTGATAATGTGCAAGCTAAAAAATTAAATTTATCTTTGATGTCTCCTATTAATCAGTCTCGAAATAAAACAGCCTTTACTGTATCAATCGAAGCAAAGAAAGGAATTACCACAGGCATTTCAGCTAAAGATAGAGCTAAAACAATTAAAATAGCATCTAAAAAAAATGTCAAAAAGAATGAAATTGTTTCACCAGGCCATGTGTTTCCAATAATTGCAAAGGATGGTGGTGTATTGGTTAGAGCTGGTCATACTGAAGCCTCTGTTGACATATCAAGATTAGCAAAAAAAAATAATTCTGCTGTTATTTGTGAAATAATGAATGAAGATGGATCAATGGCTAAAGGACAAGATCTTATAAATTTTTCAAAAAAGCACAATCTCAAGATTGGTAAAATTGAAGATTTAATAGCCTACAGGCTTAAGAAAGAAAAATTAATTAAATTAAAGAAACAAAGTTATATCGATGTTAAAAATCAAAGATATAAAATCAGAATTTATGAAAATTTACTTGATGGTTCTGAACATTTTGCGCTAATTAAAGGTAATATTAAAAAAGGAATTACTCCAAGAGTAAGAGTTATTTCATCTAATGTAGTTCAAAACTATTTAATTAATCAGCAATTACCAAACTCATTTAATAAAACGCTAAATTATTTTAAAAAATTTAATAATTGTGTTTTGGTTTTTATAAAAGATACAAACTTAAAATCAGTTACTCAAACACTTAAAGATTATAAAAATAAAGATTTTTATAGAAAAGGTTATGATAAATTAATTAGAAATTATGGTATTGGAGCTCAAATAATTAAAGATTTAAAGATAAAAAATATGACTTTAATAACTAAGTCACCAAAAAAAGTTATTGGTTTAGATGGATATGGTATAAAAATCACCAAACAGGAATTAATTTAATGAAAAAAAAATATTTGATAGTTATTGCAAATTATTATGAAGATATTTCAAAAGGACTTCTTGATAGTGCCCTGAAATTAATTCCAAAGTCGAACTTTATTAAAATTATTACAGTACCTGGCGTATTTGAAATACCTGTTACTATTTCAAAAAAAATAAATAAATTTGATGCTTTTTTAGCTTTAGGTTGTGTTATCAAGGGTGAAACACCGCATTTTGATTTTATTTCACAAGCCTCAACTAATGCAATTATGGATTTGTCAATAAATAATAAAAAACCCATTGGTAATGGAATTATTACTTGCTTGAATATGAAACAAGCAAAAGCAAGAAAGAAAAAAGGTGCTGAAGCTGCAAAAGCTGTAATTTCTATTTTATCTCAAAAATGAGAACTCATTTCAATCCAAAGAATAATCCCAGGGTAATTATAATTCAGAAATTATATGGAAAATTTTATAATGAAGATAATGATTTAGATTTTCCCAAACATAGATTCAAAAAATTTATTAAAGATATTGTATTAGGAACAATTGAAAGAAATGATCTAATTCTTTCTGAGTTAGATACTAAATTAGGTAATGAATTTGTGTTTGAAAATTTAGATAAAGTATTTCAAACAATTTTGAAGGCAGCTACTTATGAATTTCTTTATAAACCGAATGTTTCAATAAATATAATTATTAAAGAATATTTAAACTCATCTAATTTTTTCTTAGAAAATTCTCAAACAAAATACCTTAATGCTTTATTAGATAATATTGGTAAAAAATTAAGATCAAATAATGCATGAATTTCAACTAATTAAGAAATATTTTTCTGATATTGTAAAAAAAAATAAATCTGCGCTTAATTTAAATGACGATGTATTTTTTGATAAGAAAAAAGGCTTAGTAATATCCATAGACACATATAATGAAGGATATCATTTCATTGATTTTAAATATCCTGATCTAGTAATAAAAAAGATAATTAGATCATCAATATCAGATTTAATTTGTAAAGGGGTTGAGCCTAAATATTATTTTATTGCTGGATCTGGAAATAAAAGATCTTTTTCTAAAAAGAATTTGTCTCTAATTTCAAAATCATTGATAAATGAACAAAAAAAATATGGTATCTTATTATGTGGAGGCGACACTACTTATTCAAATAAATTAAGTTTTTCAATTACATCAATAGGTTACTCAAAAGATATTATTTATAGAAATAATGCAAAATTAAATGATGATATTTATGTGACTGGAAATTTAGGTGATAGTTATATTGGTCTTCAGATCTTAAAAAAAAAAATTAAATTTAATAAAAAAATTAATGATTATTTTGTTAAAAATTATTATGAACCTAATATTCAAATTAATTTTACAAAAGAATTACTAAAATTAGCAAATTCATCTATAGATATATCTGATGGTTTAATTGCGGATTTAGAAAAAATGATAAATAATCAAAATCTATCTTATCAAATCAATGAGCACAAAATTCCAATCTCTAAATTTTTAACTATGATAATTAAGGATCAAAAATTTAAGAAATCTCTACTTATATCTAATGGTGATGATTATCAGATCTTATTTACTGCCAGTCCAAGTAAAGCAAGAATCATAAAAAATAAATCAAAACTTCTTCGAGTTAAGATTACTAAAATTGGAAAAATTATCTCAGGCTTAAAAAAATCCTTAATAATTAACCAAAAAGGTAAGCAAATACTGATTAAAAGCGTAGGTTATACCCATCAATTTTAAAAGTTAATTATTGTCTTTTTTAGCTTTTTTTGTATTGTCCGGGCTTAAAAATTAATAACCAACAACCTTAAGGTTTATATGAGCACAACAGTCGAGACCATACTATTATACACTATCGCAGCAGGATTCTTATCCATTGTTTATGGATTTTTTACAGGAAAAAATATTTTAAATCAAAGTGCGGGTAATGCTAAGATGCAAGATATTGCATCAGCCATTCAAATTGGAGCAAAAGCATATCTGGCAAGACAATATAAAACAATTGCAATTGTTGGTGTTGTTGTTTTAGTTATTGTCAGTGTAGCATTCAGTCCTTTAGTTGGACTTGGTTATCTAATAGGTGCAGCATTATCTGGAATTGCCGGATATGTTGGAATGTTAGTTTCTGTTGAAGCTAACGTTAGAACAGCTGAAGCCTCAAGAAAAGGTCTTGCCCAAGGTTTGTCTGTAGCTTTTAAATCAGGTGCTGTTACTGGTATGTTGGTTGCTGGTTTAGCATTATTAGCTATAGCTGTTTATTATTATTTTCTATTAAGAAATGGTGTTGATGAAAGAGAAATTGTTAATGCATTGGTCGCATTAGGATTTGGCGCTTCCTTAATATCTATTTTCGCAAGATTAGGTGGAGGTATTTTTACTAAAGGTGCAGATGTTGGTGCAGATTTAGTTGGAAAAGTTGAGGCTGGAATTCCAGAAGATGACCCTAGAAATCCTGCTGTAATTGCAGATAACGTTGGAGATAATGTTGGTGATTGTGCTGGTATGGCTGCTGATTTATTCGAAACCTATGCTGTTACAATTGTTGCTACAATGGTTTTATCTTCAATTTTCTTTCATGGTGATATTAATATGATGATTTATCCACTGACTATTGGTGGAGCTTGTATTTTAACATCTATAGTTGGAACTTTTTTTGTAAAACTTGGTAATGATAAAAACGTGATGAATGCTTTATATAAAGGTTTTATAGTTTCTGCACTTGCCTCATTAGCAATATTATATCCAGTTACAGATCATGTTATTGGCTTTACAAATGAATACACAGTTAATGATAAAACTTTTAATGGTTTAAATTTATATTATTGTGGTGTGATTGGTCTTATAATAACAGGATTGTTAATTTGGATAACAGAGTATTATACTGGTACAAATTATAGACCAGTAAAATCTGTTGCAGCATCATCAACAACAGGTCACGGTACCAATGTTATTCAAGGATTGGCTGTATCAATGGAAGCTACAGCTATCCCTGCGTTAATAATAGTTGCAGGTATTTTAGTTACAAATTCTATAGCTGGTTTATTTGGAATAGCTATTGCTGTTACAACCATGTTAGCTCTTGCTGGAATGGTTGTTGCATTAGATGCTTATGGTCCTGTTACAGATAACGCTGGTGGTATTGCAGAAATGTCAAACTTAGATAAGAAAGTTAGAAAAACAACTGACGCATTAGATGCAGTTGGAAATACGACCAAAGCTGTAACCAAAGGTTATGCAATTGGATCTGCTGGATTAGGTGCATTAGTTTTATTTGCTGCTTATGTAGAGGATATTAAACATTTTTCTAATGTCGCAGGTTCAAAATTAGAAGGCATAGTAGTAACATTTGACTTATCAAATCCATATGTAGTTGTTGGATTGTTGGTAGGTGGGATGCTACCTTACTTGTTTGGTTCTATGGGAATGCAAGCCGTTGGAAGAGCAGGTGGTGCAGTTGTTGTTGAAGTAAGAAGACAATTTAAAAAATTTCCAGGCATAATGAAAAGAAAACAAAAACCTGACTATGCTAAATTAGTTGATTTATTAACGGTTGCGGCAATCAAAGAGATGATCATTCCATCTTTATTACCAGTACTCTCACCTGTAGTTCTTTATTTTATTATTCTATCAATAGGTGGACAAGTAGCAGCTCTAGCGGCTGTTGGCGCTATGTTATTAGGTGTAATTATAACCGGTCTTTTTGTTGCAGTTTCAATGACAGCAGGTGGTGGAGCATGGGATAATGCTAAAAAATATATTGAAGATGGTAACCATGGTGGAAAAGGTTCAGAGGCTCATAAAGCAGCTGTAACAGGAGATACTGTTGGTGATCCATACAAAGATACAGCTGGTCCTGCAGTAAATCCTATGATCAAGATTACTAACATAGTAGCTTTACTTTTATTGGCTGTTATCGCTGGCTAATTTCTTTACGTTTTTTGGCCCTCACACCTAGAGGGTCATTAATCTTTTGTCTCATACTAGACATGAATTCGTAAATAAAAGAATTTTTTTTAAATCCTGCTTGCGTAGTTGCCTCAACTATTTTGATATTTTCCATATCATCTTTATTATAAAATTTTTTGTTTTTAAGCATTCCAAATTTATCAATTTCTAAAACAAGGATATCATTTTTATATATTTTCATTCTTCCTAAATTTTTTAATTCAGATTGTGTTTGTTTTCTTTCAATGTAAATCCAAACATCATTATCAAATTTACTAGTAGTTGAAGGATTTCCAAGAATTTCTCTAATATCATTTTTATTTGCTTTATTTACTATTAAAGTTTCTTGTTTTTTTTCTAAAAATGGTACCCCATGATGTTTTACCACATTTTTAAAAGAACAATTTGTAACTACTAATGAAAGAAAAATTATATATAATATTTTAATCATGGATGAAAAATACCTGTATATTTATAACAATTTAATTAATTACACTAGAAATAAAGATTTGTATAAATCTTTAAATAGAGCAGATAATTTTGCTGATCGGTTAACATTATTTTTATTACATTTTTCTTTTTTTCTGAAAAACTATAAAAATGAGGAAAATAAGATTATTTTACAAGAAATCTATGATTTTAATTTTAGACAACTAGAATTAAGTATTCGTGAAATTGGTTATGGAGATCAGTCTATTAATAAAAAAATGAAAGATTATATTAATCTTTTTCATTCAATGGTTTCAGAAATTCACTTTTGGGATAATCTAGATAAATCAGAGAAACTTAAAAAATTTTCTATTTTCCTAAGTGATTTTGATAATATTGATGATTTACTTGATTATTTTGAGGATTTTAATGAAAAATTATCAAAAAAAACTTTGAATTCTTTTCTAAAAAGTGTAAGTAACCCATAATTATGGCTGTTCCAAAACGAAAACAAACTCCTTCTAGAACTGGAATGAGAAGAGCACAAACGATGAAATATTCAACTAAAAATATAGTTGAGGATAAAAAGTCTGGAGAATACAGACTTTCTCATCATCTTGATTTAAAAACTGGGATGTATAAAGGTCGACAAGTTTTGGATCCTAAAGAATAATACTATAATCTTAAATTCTATCATTTATAATGTCAGACATGATTAAAATTGCTGTCGATGCAATGGGCGGTGATAATTCACCAAAAAAAATAATAGATGGTATTATTCATAATCATCAATCTAATAAAGAAGTTTGCTATAAAATTTTTGGTGATAAGAACAAGATTTCAGAAATTATCAAAGATAAAATAAATAAAGATTTTTTTGAAATTTTTCATACTGAAGATGTTGTAAAAAGTTCTGATAGTCCTTTGGAAGGTGCCAAGAGAGGAAAAAACACGAGTATGTGGCTTGCTATTGAAAGTGTTAAAAAAAAAGAAGCAGACATTGTGGTATCTGCAGGTAATACAGGCGCCTTGTTAGTTATATCTAAATTAAATTTAAAAATGATCGAAAATATTGATAAACCAGCTTTATCAGCTTTATGGCCTAATAAAAAAGGTATGAGCGTAGTTTTAGATTTGGGAGCAAATATTGAATGCAGTTCTAAAAACCTATTAGACTTTTCAATTATGGGAGCTTCTCTTTACACTTCATTATATCCAAATGATAAACCAAATGTAGCATTATTAAATATTGGCTCAGAAGAACTTAAAGGTAATGAAATCATAAAAGAAACTTACCAAATCTTAAATGATAAAAAGTCAATTAATTATGATTTTGCAGGTTATATAGAGGGCAATCATTTAATGGATGGCGAAGTAAACGTTATTGTATCAGATGGATTCACCGGTAATGTTGCATTAAAAACTGCTGAAGGAACAGCCAACTTTATAACAAGTGAACTTAAAACTGCAATGACTGGTTCTTTAATTGGAAAAATTTCATCTTTTTTAAATATTTCAAACTTAAGAAAATTTAAAAAACGTCTTGATCCAAGACTGTATAATGGGGCTATTTTTATTGGTTTGGACTCACCTGTAGTAAAAAGTCATGGAGGAACAGATTACATAGGGTTTTCTAATTCACTTGATGTTTGTCATAGAATTGTAAAAGGGAATTTGATAGAAAAGATTAAGCAAAATATTTAAACTAATGAGAATAAATTTGACTAAAAAAGACTTAGTTAATTTAGTTTATATGCAGCTTGGTTTTTCTAAGCAAATATCAGAAAATCTTATAGAAGATTTTTTATCTACTATAGTTACAAATATCAAATCAGAAAGAAAATTAAAATTGTCTAAATTTGGAACATTTTCAATTAGACAAAAAAAATCAAGAATAGGAAGAAACCCAAAAACTAAAGAATCTAAGATTATTTCCAGTAGAGATGTTGTTCTATTTAAACCCTCAAAAGAATTTAAAGATTTTATAAACTTAAAAGAAAATGGATAAATCAGATAGTGCTTATAAAACAATAGGTGAGGTTGCTAAAATTCTACAATTAAAATCAAATAAAAAGGGAGCTTTGCCAACTCATACAATTAGATTCTGGGAAACTCAATTTAAACAAATTAAACCTAAAATATTAAATGCTAATAGAAGATATTATGATGAAGGAACCATTAATTTATTAAAAAAAGTTAAATTTTTATTAAAAGATAAGGGTATGACTATTAATGGTGTTAAAAAGGTTCTTAAAGGTGAAGAGTCTTTAGAACTTGACGAAATGGCAAATAATTCTATAAAAGCTGATAATTTAAGAAATAAGTTAAACAAAATTTCGAACATTATTAAAAACATAAAAAGATTAAAATAAAATGGCAAAAAAAACACATGTAAAAGTAAGACTGGTTCCAGAAGCAAAACCTGATAGTTCATTTTTTTATTATGTAAAAAAACCAGCTGGTGGTGAAAAAGCTAAAGTAAAACTTTCAGCAAAAAAATATAACCCTGATACTCGAAAACATGAGATGTTTGTGGAAAAAAAACTCCCACCTCATAGTAAATAATTATTTTTTTTTAAAGTTTCTTCTTTCGTAATCAATATAAGACCAAATCATATTTTTCCATATTCGATTTGTTATTTTTGTATCGATATTAAGCTTTTTTGATTTTTTTTTTATCTTATTCAATATGAAATTTATTCTTTTTTTATCTACAATTTCTTTTTTAAATTCTTTTAGTTTTAACACTTCTTTTACAAGAGAAGTTCTATATTTTATCAGATCAAGCAGTTTATTATCTAATTTATCAAGTTTAATTCTTATTAAATCTAATTTCTTTTTATTTTTTGGCGACATTTAATTTATTGGATTAATTAATAATTATTATATTTATTTATATATGTACAGTCAGAATAGTCATTTAAATTATCAACTTAAGATTTGGTTATTTTTATTATTAGGGTTAGTTATTTTGATAATTCTTGTTGGTGGATTAACCAGATTAACAGACTCAGGTTTATCAATTACATCATGGGAACTATTTGTGGGTCTTGTTCCACCACTATCTAATGATAAATGGATTAATTATTTTGAACTTTATAAAAAAATACCAGAATTTAGTGAACAAAATTTTAATATGACATTAAATGAATTTAAAGTAATTTTTTGGTGGGAATGGGTTCACAGACAATTAGGACGATTAATTGGATTAACTGTATTGCTCCCATTAATTTATTTTACAATTAAACATGGTTTATGGATACTTAGAAGATATGGAATAATTTTTATACTAGTTTGTTTTCAAGGGTTTATAGGATGGTATATGGTTTCAAGTGGTTTAATAGATCGAGTTGATGTTAGCCATTACAGGTTATCATTACATTTAGTTACTGCTTTCATTATATTATCAGTGATATTTTGGAAAATTCTTCAAATCAAAAATATTCAAAAAACTGAAATTTCATTTAAATTAGATCTCATTAAGTTTTTTCTTTTACTATTATTTTTACAATTAATAATTGGTGCATTTGTATCAGGTATGGATGCTGGTACTGTTTATAATACATGGCCTTTAATGGGAACCTCATATTTTCCTGACGATAGTAAGATATTAGAATTTTTAAATATTTCTTTTTTTAACAACCCATCTATAGTCCAATTTATTCATAGAAACTTAGCTTATCTAATTGTTATAGTATATGCTTATTTATTGTTTCTGGTTATTAAAGAAAATAATAAAATATTTATAAAACCAATTTTATTAATTGGTGTAAGTCTTTTGTTACAAGTTATTTTAGGTGTGATGACGCTATTATCTGGAGTAAAAATTACCTATGCATCTTTACACCAGATAAATTCAATTTTTATTATACTAACAACTCTATATTTTCTTTATATTTCTAAATATAAAAAATTAACTAACAGCTTTTAAATTAGTTTTTGAAGATTTATTCAAAGCTTGATCTAAATCATCAATAATATCATCAATGTGTTCAATACCTATACAAAGTCTGACATAACTTTGAGTAACACCTGACGCTGCTAATTCTTTTTCATTTAATTGACTATGAGTAGTACTAGCAGGGTGAATAGCTAAACTTCTAGCATCACCAATATTTGCAACATGGTAAAACATTTTTAAAGACTCTATAAACTTTTTACCAGCATCAATACCACCTTTTAATTCGATACCTACCATTGGACCATTTCCACCTTTTAGATATTTAGAAGCTCTATCGGCTATTGTTTTTTCATGTTCTGTTGAATAAATAACTTTTGTTACTTCATCATGTGTTTTTAGGAAATTAACTACTTTTTGAGCATTTTCACAATGTTGTTTCATTCTAAGGGCAACAGTTTCGAGACCTTGAATAATGGTAAAAGCATTATCTGGAGCAAGAGCTGAACCTAAATCCCTTAATAAACATACTCTTGCTCTAACAGCAAAAGGTATGTTTGCCCCAGTTAATTCTGGAACAACTTTTCCCCAAATAGCTCCACCATAACTAGCGTCAGGTTCGTTAAATAATGGTTGTCTTTTTGGATCAGCTGTCCAATCAAAATTTCCACTATCAACAATACTCCCCGCTACAGCAGTTCCATGTCCACCTATATATTTTGTTAAAGAATGAATTACTATAGCAGCACCATGTTCAATTGGTTTACAAATAACAGGTGAAGCTGTGTTATCCATAATTAATGGAATATTATACTTTCTACCTATATCAGAAACCTCTTTAATCGGAAAAACTCTTAAATAAGGATTTGGTAATGTTTCACCATAAAAAGCTCTAGTTTTATCATCAACCAATTTTTCAAAATTTTTAGGGTTACTTGGGTCTGCATATCTTATTTCAATCCCTAATTTGCTTAATGTATGAGTGAACAAAGATACTGTTCCACCGTATAGATCAGTTGAGCTAATAATATTATCTCCTGCTTGAGCTACATTTAAAATTGCAAATGTAGAAGCAGTTTGACCTGAAGATACAGTTAGACATGCTAAACCACCTTCTAATGCTGCAACTCTTTTTTCTAATGCATCATTAGTTGGATTCATTATTCTTGTATAAATATTTCCAAACTCCTTTAACGCAAAAAGATTAGCCGCATGTTCTGTGCTAGCAAACTCATAGGATGTTGTTCTATATATTGGTACTGCTACAGCGTTAGTTGTTGGATCGCTTCTGTAATCACCACCGTGAATAGCAATTGTCTCTGGGTTGTTACGTTTTGTACTCATTTTAACTCCTTTTTTAGTGCTTTAACTTTATGTAAGGCGCACAATACAGTTCAAATACCTACCGATTATATTTTGAAAATTCCTTTTTAGCAGTTTTATGCCCGCAATAGGATCAAATCGGCTATAACTTTTTATCAGATTAGACTTATTTTACAAGGCAAATATCAAATTGACTTTGTAATTAATAATAGTATTAATCCTGGCACAATGACAAAATTTGTAAAAAAAGACCAAGTAAACTCATCATGGTATGAAATAGATGCAACTAATGCTGTTGTTGGAAGACTAGCGACAGTTGTTTCTAAGATCATAAGAGGAAAAAATAAAACTACTTATACACCTCATATGGATCATGGAGATTTTGTTGTAGTAAAAAATATTGAGCAAGCAAAGTTTACTGGTAAAAAATTTCAAGACAAAAAATATTACAGACACACAGGTCATCCAGGTGGAATTAAAGTTGCAACACCTGAAAAATTACACGAAAAAAAACCAGGTGAAACTTTAAAACTTGCTGTAAAAAGAATGTTGCCAGGTGGAGTATTAGGAAGAAAACAATTAACTAAACTTAAAATTTATTCTGGTAACGATCACCCTCATTCGGCTCAAAACCCTAAAATTATTGAACTAGAAAAATTAAATAGCAAAAATTTAGTAAGAAATTAATTATGGAAAACACTCAAACAACATTAAAATCACCTAAATTAAAACTAGACTTTAAAGATAGCAAATACGCTACTGGAAGAAGAAAAACTTCAATAGCTAAAGTTTGGTTAAAAAAAGGTACTGGAAAAATATATGTTAATGGTAAACTTTTTAATGAATATTTTTCAAGTGAATTTCATCATCTTCAAATAACTAGACCGTTTGATATTATAAACCAATCTACAGGATACGATGTAAGATGCAGTGTTAGTGGCGGTGGTCCGACTGGACAGGCAGGAGCCATGGTTCATGGAATTTCAAAGGCTCTAGTAATGTTTGATGAAAGTTTAAAAACTACATTAAAGACTGAAAAGTTAACCACAAGAGATTCTAGAGCTGTTGAGAGAAAGAAACCAGGCAGAAGAAAAGCTAGAAGAAGTTTCCAATTCTCTAAAAGATAATTTTTTTTTAATTTTTAACTGTTATAATAATTTATGCCTAAGCTTAATGCATTAGTTGCTGGATCAACTGGATATATTGGTATTCAATTAATAAAATTATTAGTTAAACATAAATATATCAATATTAAATATTTATGTGGAAATACCTCTGTCGGTAAAAAAATTACTTATTATGAAAAATCATTATCAAATAAAAGATTACCTAAAATTGTTAAATTTAATAAAAACCTTTTAAAAGATATAGATGTAATTTTTACAGCTCTTCCAAATGGAGAAGCTCAAGATATTTCAAAATATTTAACGAAAAATGTCACTTTAATTGATTTGGCTGCTGATTTTAGATTAGAAAAAGCATCTGAATATCTTAAGTGGTATAAGCAAAAACATAGAGCAAAAAATTTGATAAAAAAAAGTATATATTCTCTTCCAGAAATTAACGGCAAAGAATTAAACAATTATCAAATTATTTCATGCCCAGGATGTTATCCAACATCAATATTGTTACCCTTAATACCTCTTTTTGAAAGCAATTTAGTGAAAGGAAAAAATATAATTATGGATTCTAAATCAGGTTATTCAGGTGCTGGTAGAGGTGTTCATAAAAAATATAAAGATAAAAATCTTTATGAATCTTTAAGTGCTTATGGTGTTGGGTTTCATCGTCATAATTCTGAAATAAATCAAATGTTAAAAAAATATACTAAAAAAGAAATTAATTTTAGTTTTACACCACATCTAACACCTATGTTTAGAGGAATCTTAAGTACCATTTATATAGATTTAGAAAATGGAATTACACAGTCAAATGTTATTAAAAAACTCTCAACATTTTATCAAAAAGATAACTTTGTTAAGATTTTAAAACAAAATACTTTAATCAGCACTAACGATGTGATTAATACAAACAATTGTCATATATCAGTTTGTAAATCAAAATATAAAAATAAAATTGTAATACTTTCTGCTATTGATAACCTGATTAAGGGTGGCGCAGGTCAAGCTGTACAAAATTTGAATATGAAATTTAATTTTCCGTTAAAAACTGCATTATAATGAAATTTACTTTTATTTTATCTTTATTATTTATTTTAAGTAATTGTTCACTTAATAAAGATTCTAAATATTGGACAGAAGATATTGAAAAAAGAAAAGAAAATGAAAAAGAATTATCTAAGATATTAAAAAAGTCCGATGATATAACAACTATGACACTTGAGGAATATAAGATTTATATAGATGACCATACAAAAAAAAGTAAATATCCTGATATAAGCCAATGAAAAATATAATTAATATTGCTGTAGTAGGTTTGGGTCAGGTTGGAATTTATCTTTTAAATGAATTAAATTTAAAAAAAAAAGATATTGAGATTAAAACTGGAAAAAAAATAAATATCGTAGCTGTTTCTGCAAAAAATATTAACAAAAAAAGACAATTTAAATTTGATAAAAAAATTTTTTTTAAAAATCCTTTAGAAATTTTTAACAAGAAAAAAGTTGATATTTTATTTGAAGCAATTGGACAATCCGATGGTGTTTCAAAGAAAATTGTTGAAACAGCTTTGAAAAATAAAACACATGTAATTACACCCAATAAAGGTTTAATATCTAAACATGGAAATAATTTAGCAAAACTTGCTGAAAAAAATAATGTTAACCTTGAATTTGAAGCATCTGTAGCAGGTGGAATTCCTGTATTGAGATCTATCAAAGAAGGTTTGGCAACAAATAAAATTTCAAAAGTTTATGGAATTTTAAATGGTACCTCTAATTATATTCTTACAGAAATGGAAAATTCAAATCTCAATTTTTCAGATGTTCTTAAAAAAGCCCAAAAACTTGGTTATGCAGAACCTGGCAATCCTAAATTAGATTTAAATGGATTTGATGCTTTTGCAAAAGTTAGAATTCTATCAGCTTTAGCATTTCATAGCAAAATTTCATCAGACAAATGTCTAATGGAAGGAATAGAAAAAATTGAATTAAAAGACATTAAAATAGCCAACCAATTAGATTTAAGAATTAAATTACTGGGCATTTCTGAGTTCAAAGATAATCAACTTTTTGAAACAGTTCATCCATGTCTTGTAAGTAAAAAATCCTATATAGGTAATGTTAATGGTGTAATGAATGCGGTTATAATTGAAGGAAAACCTGTTGGTGAAAGTATTTTACAAGGGGAGGGTGCTGGACCCGGCCCTACATCTTCTGCTCTATTGTCTGATTTATTATCTATATTACGAGGTAATATTAAAAGACCATTTGGTGTCAGTGCTTCAAAGCTGAAAACTCTAAAACAATATAATTCAAATAATTATATTAATTCTTTATATTTAAGATTTGAAGTTAAAGATAAACCAGGCGTATTATCTCAAATTACTAATCGCTTAGCTAAGTATAAAATTTCAATAAAAAGAATTATTCAAAATCCAGATAAAAAAAATAATAAAGCTACTATAGTCATAATTTCGCATAAAACGTCAGAGCTAAATTGTCGTAATTGCTTATCTATTTTCAAAAATAATAAGAATATACTTAAAAATCCAATATTGATTAGATTACTAGATTAATAATGGATTTATATATTAAACTTTTTGAAGTTTTATTTCCCGTTTTTTTTGTTGTTGGAATTGGTTATTATCTTGGAAAAAAAAATCCAAAGATAGATACAACATTCATAACAAATTTTGCTGCTAATGTAGGTACTCCTGCAATGATTATTTATGCACTAACAGCAACAGGAACCTCATTTGAAATTTTCAAAAATTATTTTTGGTATTACTTAATTGCAATCATAATTTTTTCTTTAATTGGTGTAATTTTTTTATTTTTACTTAATACCAAAGATATCATTCGTGAAATACCTCCATTAATTATGCCTAATACAGGCAATATGGGTTTACCCATATGTTTATTTGCTTATGGATCTCAAGGTTTAGGTGTTGCGGCTGCAATCTCGGCCTTGATAATATTAAGTCATTTCACATTAGGTATATTTCTTGCAGCTAGGAAATTTAACTTTGATGTAATTCTAAAAAGTCCCCCATTTTATACAATTATAATTTCTGTTCTTTTACTTTATTTTGAAATTAAGACTCCAGTCTTTATTGAAAACACAACTTTTTTATTAATGTATGCAACTATATTTCTAATTTTAATGTCTCTAGGAATTGCACTTACTCGATTTAAAGTTTTTTCTTTTAAAAAAGCTTTAATCTCGTCAATTGGTAGAGTGATTCTTGGCCCTATAGTAGGTTTCTTATTGATAAAATATTTTAATTTAACAGGATTTGCTGCTGGTGTTTTGCTAATTCAGTGCTCAATGCCTTCAGCTGTATTAAATTATCTTGTTGCATCTGTTTACTCACCAAAAAAAATTATTGATAGTGTTGCTAGCACAATTGTAGTTTCAACACTAATGTCATTTATCACAATACCTATCGTGGTATTCTTTGCTTTAAAGTACTTCAATTAAACTGTATCTATTGGCTTATGAAAGCCATTATTTTTAGTTTACTTGGATGGATGTTTTTACCTGTTATGGATGGTTTTGCTAAATTTTTAAGTGGTGATCTTCCAATACTACAAATAACTTGGGCAAGATATTTTTTTACGGTTGTTTTTACACTTCCAATAATGATGTTTTTTTTTAAAAAACAATTGGTATGGTCCGACAAACCTAAATTACAAATATTAAGAGGTCTAATACTACTTTCAGCGAATATTTGTTTTTTTTATGCAATATCTATAATTTCTTTGGCAAAAGCATTAACTTTGGCTTTTGTGGCACCTTTAATTGTAACTGCATTTTCACCAGTTTTGCTTGGAGAGAAAGTTGGTTTTAGAAGATGGACAGCTGTGGTGGTTGGCTTTGTTGGCTCATTAGTAGTCATTAGACCAGGTTTTGTTGAGTTAAATTTTGCTAGTTTAGCAGCATTAGGAACTGGCATATTATATGGATTTTATTTGATAATAACTCGAAAATTAAGTACTTCAGATAATCCACTTCTAACGCTTTTAATGACTGGAATGGTAGGGGCCATACTTGTTTCAGCAATTATTCCCTTTTATTGGGTAAAACCATCACTAAATCAATGGTCTTTAATGGCTGGTATAGGCGTTTTTGCGTGCATTGGGCATTTATTTTTGATATTATCCCTTAAATATGCTGATGCTTCTAAATTAGCTCCTTTGGGCTATACTGAGATAATACCAAATGTGCTTATAGGATATTACTTTTTTAGTGAGCTTCCTGATAACTGGACATATCTTGGGTTATTTATCATAATTTTAAGCGGCTTATATATCTCGAGGAGAGAATATCTTAAAAATAAAAT